>NZ_JBFBBE010000082.1:0-41438 GCF_040682555.1 Streptomyces sp. NPDC051172 | reverse complement strand
CGCGGCCTGCTGACCCGCACCGCCCCCAACACCTACAAACTGATCCTTCCGGACACCTTGACGCTCGCGGGCAATCCTTAACTTCGCGGCATTGACTCATCAAGGACAAGGACTTCGCGGAGTTCACCGCCATCCGGGACCTGAAAGTGCAGTCGTATCTGAACCTGAAGTACGCGCTGCGCGACGCCCCGCCGCGTCTGTGGTGCAACTTCGGTTCCCTGCTGGGCCACTTCGGGCAGCTCGGCGAAGCGGACTACGCCGCCGCCAACGATTTCCTGAGCAGCGCCGCGACCCACGCGGCGGCCACCTCCGGCCATCCGGAAGTCACCATCGGGTGGACGCTCTGGGGGAGCGTCGGCATGGGCGCGGACGAGCTGACGAAGGCGTACTACGAACGGGCCGGCTCCTACAGCAGCATGCCGGTGCCCGAGGGCGTCCACCACTTCGTGCAGGAGCTGCACGCCCCCGTCCGGCGGCCTTCCGTCGTACACCTGGGGGACGCGGAAGAGGCCACGGTGGAGAAGTTCTACCCCGGCTATCTGGAGCCCGAGGACACCTCGGTGCCCCCGGCCGCGAGGCCCGCGCCTCCCGGTTTCTTCCTGCGCCGTCTGGTGTCCTCGGGCGACCGTTCCGCCGAGTTCGCCTGCCCCTTCGACCTGCGTACCGACGCCTATCTGGAGCACCACACCGTGCGGGGCGAACCGACGCTGCCCGGCACCTTCGTCACCGAACTCGCGGCCGAGGCGGCCCGCCATCTGGTGCCCGGCCGCTCCGTGATCGCCTTCGAGGACCTCAGGTTCGAGCACTTCCTGCGGGTGTACCGCGACGTCCCGACGGCGCCGAAGCGCATCACGGCGGAGATCGTCGAGGACGAAGGGGACACCACCGTCGTCCAGGTCCTCGTCTCCGAGGACGTGGTGTCGCCGGGCGGCGTCGTCCTGGTCGAGAACAGGCCGCACTTCGCGGCCCGGGTGGTCCTCGCGGACGAGTTCGCCCCCGCCCCGCGCTGGGAGCCCTGGGACAGCGCGGACGACACTCCCGTCCCCGATCCGTACCATCAGCCGGGCTCGCCGGTCCGGCTGAGCGGGCCGTTCGTCTCGACGACCGGCACAGCCATCCATCCCCTGGGCAAGAGGGGACGGTACTCCCTCTCCCTTCCCTCGGGCGACCCGGTGTGGCCGCGGTTCACCGTGCCGTGCGTGCTGCTGGACGGACTGGCCAGGGTCGGGGTGCTGGACCTGGTGGACGGCCGGCTGGTGCCGGTCGCCGCACCCCTGTCGATCCGCCGTATCGACCTCTACGAGGAGACGAACGACCACGCCCTGTCGACCGAGCCGGGCCCCGTCGACCTGTACGCCACGCCCCGCGGGTTCGGCCTGTCCGCGGACCGGGTGGACAACCGGTTCGTCGCCGCCCGTTCCGACGGCCGGATGGTCCTCCAGATGAAGGACCTCCGGGCGGCGCTGATCGGCTACGTGGACGCCCGTACGGGCGAGGCCGTGCCCGCCGACGGCGTCCGACCCCCGCGACCGACGTGATCCGCGTGACCAGGAAGGAACGTGAAGCATGCTGACGACTTCGCGGGAGTCGCCGCGTACCGTCGTGCCCGCCGCCACCGGGGAGCCGGTGCCCGGGGACCCGGCGGTGCAGCCGACGACCCGCATGGTGTGGCGGCCCGCCGCGCTGCCACCACTCACTCCGGACTCGTCGCGGCCGGCCGGGATGCGGGTCCTGCTGCTCGCCGGCGACGACGAGAGCGCCGAGCGCGTAGAGCGCGAACTGACCGCGCACGGGGCACAAGTGCGGCGCCGCACACCCGCGACCGCCGCACCCATACCCGACGACGGCGCGGTGGACGCCATCGTCGACCTCACCCTGGCCGGCGAGACACCCGCGCACGGCACCGAGGACCTGACGGGCGTGTGGCGCGAGCCACTGCTGCGGACCGTGACCGCGCTGCGCGAGCAGTACGAGAACTGGGCCGCGGAGACCTCCGCACGGCGGCTGTTCTATCTGGCCGTGACCCAGCTCGGCGGCGGGACGGGGCAGCATCCGGACGACGACCTGGCCCAACCGCTGGGCGGCATCTGGGCGGGGCTCGCCAAGACCCTGCACCGGGAGTTCCCCAACTGCAACGCGCGCGTCGTGGACACCGCGCTCTCGGCGGCAGGGGACCTGCCCGGCGTCGTCGTGAGCGAGCTGGGCCGGACCGGGGAGATCGAGGTCGGCCACCGCGACGGACGGCGCCTGACCCTCTCTCCCGTCGCGGCACCGGTCGGTCCCCCCGTCGTGAGCCTCGGCCCCGAGGACTGCGTCCTGGTCTCGGGAGGCGGGCGGGGCATCGGCTGGGAGCTCGCCCGCACTCTCGCGGAGCAGCACGGTACGCGGGTCGTCGTGACCGGCCGGGAGCCCTTTCCCTCCGCGGACGAACCGTGGTTCGGTGCGGACGCGGACGAACTCAAGGCGTACGAGCAGGAGTTGTGGTCCGGCAGCCGCCGGGGGCGCCCGCTGCCCGAGATCCGCCGCGACATCGCCCGCGTCCGCCGCCTGTGGGAGCTGGCGGGCAACATCACCGGCGCGCGGGCGCGCGGACTGCGCATCGACTACGTTCCGTGCGACTTCACCGACCTGGAGCAGGTGCGCGCGCTGCTGGCGCGAGAGGGCGACGCGCTGACCGGCGTCGTGCACAACGCGGGCGTGGACACCGCGGCCAGGCTGCCCAAGAAGACGGACGACGACATCCTGCGGACCGTGGCGACGAAGATCGACAGCTTCGTCCACCTCTTCGGTGAACTCGCCGACAGCAGGCTGAAGTTCTTCTGCAACGTGGGCTCACTCACCGGGCGGCTGGGCGGCATGGTCGGCCAGCTGGAGTACGCCGGCGCGAACGAGGCGCTCGCCCGGCTGGGCCGGTGGGCGGACCGCCGGGCCGCCTACCCGGTGATGACGCTCGCCTGGCCGACCTGGGACCGTATCGGCCTCATCGCGAACTTCTCGGCGACGCGGCGCTACATGGCGCCGCTCGGCGTCGCGGACGGACTCGCCAAGTGGCAGGCCGAGCTGCTGGCGGGCTCCGCCGGTGAGGTCACCTTCGTGGGACCGCTCGGCGACGCCGTCGACCCCGGCCAGGCCACCGGTTACCCGGTCGTGCCCGACCTGCCCGGATACGCCGAGGTGTACCCGAAGATCCACCACCTCGGCGAGGTGACCTCCTACGAGCCGCACGCCCGGCTGGTGTCGAGGATCCGCTTCGACCGCGACGCGATCCCGGCGCTGACGGACTTCCTGGTGGACGGCGCCGAGGCGGTCCCGGTGAGCCTGCTGCTGGAGAACGCGGTCCGGGGTGCGGAGTGGGTCGTACCCCCGGACTTCCCGGAGCTGCGCCTCGACTGCCTGGAGGACGTCGTCGTCCCCCTGGACCTGTTGCGGCTCGACGGGCCAGTGACGGTTTGGGAGCGGGAACTTCGAGGCGCCTACGACGGACGGTCCTGGACGGTCGAGGCCCGCTTCCGGCGCCCCGGTGGTACGGGCCCGGAGGCGCGGGCGCGGGTCGTGTACGCACCGGGGGACACCCGCTCACCCGCCCCGCCACGCAGCGGGCTCACCCGGATGACCACCTGGCGCTCGGGACCCGAGTTGCTGAGCTGGCGTTCCTCGGTGGTGCCCCGCGCACGGTGGACGCGTACCGAGGAAGGCCGCTGGGCCGGCGAGGTGCGCCCCTGCGCGCCCAACGACCTGTGGGCGACAACGGCCGTCCCGCGCACCGCGCTGGCCATGTCCGCGCTGGAGAACGTGGTGCGGCTGTGCGCGAGACAGGGCGCGGGGATCTCGGTCGCGGTCGACCCGCTGACCGTGGGACGCATCACCGTCCACGCCGAGGAGAACGGAAATTCCGTCATCGAAGGAGATCCCGCGCTCGGCACCTGGAAAATCGCGAGCGCGGCCACCGGCGCCCGCGTCATGACGATAACCGGATTCGAGGGCCCCGTCGCGGGCGATTGACGAACCGACCGATCACCGACATCTCAGAAGACCCCACGAAATGGGAGTGGAGCCAAATGTCGAACACCTTGAAGAACAAGGCAGTTCTGGAGCGCTACTACGAGGAATGCCTCAACAAGGGAAACCTCGACGTCATTTACGAGGGTGCCGCCGATGACCACATCAGCCACGGGACGGCCCCGAACGGCGAAGAGGGCGTGGAACACCTCAAGGAATGGGTGCGGATCCAGCGCGCATCCTTCCCCGATCTCCACGTGACGGTGGACGACTGGATCCTGGAGGGCGAGAAGGTCGTCAGCCGTTTCACCGCGCGGGGCACCCACACGGGCGAGCCCTACGAGGGGATTCCGGCCGGCGGGCGGGAGTTCGCCGTCCCCGGGATCGTCATCGACGAGTTCCGTGACGGGCTGATCGTGGAGAGCTGGTTCTCCCTGGACGCCTTCGATCTCGCGAAGCAGCTGGGTGCCTTCGGCTGAACGCGCGCCGGCACCGGCACCCCGCGGGTGCCGGTGCCGGGCGACGGGGCTAGCGCTTGTCCGTGATGGGCTCGGCGTGGGCCTCGGCGTTCCCCGAGACGGCGATCCGGTCCAGTGCCCGCTCCAGGACGACGGTGTCCTCCAGGGTGTGGATCTCGGTGATGCGCCCCCACTTGAGATACATGAACTGGGTCATGACGTTGTCGTAGCGGGTGCCGTCGGGCAGTGGGCCGCCGATCCGTACCCGGGTGGCCACTTTGGTCAGCCAGGGGCCGCCGGAAATGATGATCTCCTGCGGTTCGAATTCGGCCTCGGGAATGAGCCGGAAGACCCGCTGCCACCACAGGCGCATGGATTCGACGGTATGGCGCTCGCCGGAGAGCGCATGCTCCCCGTAGAAGACGTAGGTGAATTCGGGTGCGAGTGTGTCCACCATGGACTGCCAGTTTCCGGCATTGATGTCGGAGAACGCTTTGCGTAGCTTCGCGGCCACGATCCGGTGATACATGCCCGGCACCTTTCCGTAACGGCCCGCCCTAAACCGTGAAGAGGTAGATCGTGAACAACCGACCGAATCCCGTGCTGATCACGGGCTGTTCGTCCGGCATAGGCCGGGCCTGCGCGCTGCGGATGCACCGCAGTGGAATGCTCGTGTACGCCACCGCGCGCAGGCCGGAAACACTCGCCCCGCTCGCCGCGGAGGGTCTGCGCACGCTGCGGCTGGACGTCACCGACGAGGACAGCATGCGTGCGGCCGTCGACGCGGTCGAAGCGGAGCACGGCGCGGTCGGCACACTCGTGAACAGTGCCGGGTTCGCCGCCTCCGGTGCAGTGGAGGAGATCGAACTCGACCGGATGCGGCGGCAGTTCGAAACCAACGTCTTCGGACTGGCCCGCCTCAGCCAGCTGGTCCTGCCCGGCATGCGGGCCGCCGGCACCGGGACCGTCGTCAACATCTCGTCGATCTTCGGCCGTTACGCGGTCCCGGGCGGCGGCTTCTACCAGGCGTCCAAGCACGCCGTCGAGGCCCTCAGCGACGCGCTGCGGCTGGAGACGGCCGGCTTCGGAATCAGGGTCGTCGTCATCGAGCCGGGCCCCGTGCGCACCACCAACTTCGGCTCGACGTACGTCGACAACCTCCCGTCCGCGGACGAGGTCTACGACGAGTTCCGCGAGCGCACCGCCGAATACTTCGAGGCGATCTACACGGGCAGCCGCCGCACCGTGGCCGGCACCTTCACCGTCCATGCCGACGACGTGGCCCGCGTGGTGGAACGCGCCGTCCACAAGCGGCGCCCCCGCGCCCGCTACACCGTCGGCTTTCTCGCCCGAAGCACCATCGCGCTGCGGCGGCTGGCCCCGGACGCGGTCTTCGACCACCTCTTCGTGCGGCGCGCCTTTCCGGTGCCGCGCAGCACGGCCCAGCCGCGCAGCCTGACCAGGTAAGGACCCTTGATGACCACCACATCCACGACCACGTCCACATCCACCACGGCCCTGCGCACCGCCCCCGGTCCCAAGGGCGCCCCTCTCCTGGGCAGTCTCGGTCCCTGGCGCCGCAACACCGCCGAGTTCCTGCTCGGACTTCAGCGCGACTACGGCGAGATGGTCCGCATGCGGCTGGGACCGATGACGGTCCATCAGATCACCGACCCCGAGGCGGTGCGCAGGGTGCTGGTGGAGAACAACGCCAACTACGTGCGCGGGCCGCTCTACGAGCAGTTCGGCGTGGTCATGGGCAAGGGCCTGCTGACCTCGGACGGCGACTTCTGGCGCGGACACCGCCGGGCCGTGCAGCCGGTGTTCCTCAAGAACGCGGTCACCGACATCGTGCCCAACATCGTCGCGGCCACCGAGGAGATGCTCGACGAATGGGAGGCGAAGGCCGCCCGGGACGAGCCCGTGGACCTCATGACCGAGATGCTGCGGCTCACCCTGGTCACACTCAGCCGCTCGCTGTTCGCCTACGACATCAAGCCCGCGTCGGCCGTGCTGAAGCGGATCGTCGACGACGTCGTGGAGGTCATGTTCCGGCGGGGCACGCCGTCCGAAATGCTGCCGTCCTGGCTGCCCACGGCCCGCAAACGCAAGATCGACCACATCCACCGGGTCTTCGACAAGGTGGTCGCGGACGTCCGCGAGAACCACGCGCGGACCGGGGAGGGCCCACTGATCGCCCTGATGGAGCAGGCCGAGGACCCGGCGACCGGCGAGCCGTGGACCGACCGGCAGCTGCGCGACGAACTGCTCACCATCTATCTGGCGGGCCACGAGACCACCGCCGTCTCCCTGTGCTGGACCCTGCTGTCCATCGCCAACCACCCGCATGTGCAGGCCGAGTTGGACGAGGAGATCAGCGGCGTGCTGGGCGGTGCGACTCCCGACGCCGACCTGGCGGCCGAGCTGACGTACACGCGGATGGTGGTGGACGAGAGCCTGCGGATGTATCCGCCCATCTGGATCTTCCCAAGGGCCGCCGTCGGCCCCGACACCCTGGGCGGCTACGGCATCGAGGCCGGGTCGTCGATCCTGCTCTCGCCCCTGGCCTCGCACCACAACCCGCGCCACTGGGACAACCCGGTGGCCTTCGACCCGTACCGCTTCACCCCGCAGGCCGTACGGGAGCGGCCTCGCATGGCGTACCTGCCCTTCGGGGCGGGCCCTCGGCAGTGCGTCGGCAACAACATGGCGCTGCTCGAACTGCGGATCATCGTCGCGATGATCAACCAGCGGTTCCGGCTCAACCTCGTCCCGGGGGACTCGCTGCAGTACGGATCCCCGGTGATCTCCCTTCGCCCCCTGCGGGACGTGATGGTGCGTCTGCGTCCACGCGAGCGCAGGACGGGCGCCGTCTCCACGTCACGTGGGGGCGTCGGTGCACCGGCGGCCGAGCCGGCGTGCCCGTACCGCCCGGAGGGCGGATAGGCACACACAGGACCCAAGGCGGAAGCGGCCCGTCAGGGATTTCGGCGGCTGTTGAGCCGGGCGGCCTGGCGGGTGAGGTAGTCGCGTTCGGCCAGGTCGGGTGCCTTGCGGGCGGCCTCCGCGTACAGCCGGGCCGCCGTCGTCAGATCACCGTCGCGTTCGTGCAGATACGCCGCCACGGCGGTGTGGCGGGGCAGCGAGTCGTCGTCGAGGGCCGCGAGTGCTGTCAGGCCGGCGCGCGGTCCGTCGGCCTCGCCGACGGCGACCGCGCGGTTGAGGCGGACGACGGGGCTGTCGGTCAGGCGCGTGAGCTCGTCGTACCACTCGACGATCTGCACCCAGTCGGTCTCCTCGGCGGTGAACGCGTCGGCATGGAGTGCCGCGATGGCGGCCTGGGCCTGGAACTCGCCCAGCCGGTCGCGGGCCAGGGCGGCCTGCAGGATCTCGACCCCCTCGGCGATCAGCTTCGTGTCCCACCGGGTGCGGTCCTGCTCGGCGAGCGCCACCAGGCTGCCGTCGGCCGCGGTCCGGGCGGCCCGGCGGGCGTGGTGGAGCAGCATGAGGGCGAGCAGCCCGGCCACCTCGGGGTGGTCGAAGCCGGCTGCGAGCCGGCGGGTGAGCCGGATGGCCTCGGCGGCGAGGTCGACGTCGCCCGAGTAGCCCTCGTTGAAGACCAGATACAGCACGCGCAGCACGGTGGCGACGTCTCCTGGCTGGTCGAACCGCACTCCGGAGACGGTGCGCTTGGCCCGGCTGATGCGCTGCGCCATGGTCGCCTCGGGCACCAGATAGGCCTGGGCGATCTGCCGGGTGGTGAGGCCGCCCACGGCGCGCAGCGTGAGCGCGACCGCCGACGACGGCGTCAGCGACGGGTGGGCGCACAGGAAGTACAGCTGGAGTGTGTCGTCCACCGCTGACGCCGGCCCGGGAGCCGGCTCCTCCTCGATGCGGTCCTCGCGCCGACGGCGTGCGGCGTCCGCCCGCCGCGCGTCGAGGAACTTCCGCCAGGCCACGGTCACCAGCCAGCCCTTCGCGTCCCGAGGAGGGTCGGCCGGCCAGACGCGGAGCGCCTCGACGAGCGCGTCCTGCACGGCGTCCTCGGCCGCGGCGAAGTCGGCTCCGCGGCGGACGAGGACGGCGAGCACACTCGGCGTGAGGTTCCTGAGCAGGGCCTCGTCGATCTGAGTCACTTGAAGGTGCACTCCGTGGTGGTGGACTGCGCGCCCAGGAAGGGGCGCAGTTCCAGCCACTCGTGGATCGGCTTGCCGCCCGCACCCGGTGCGGCCGACAGCTCCCCGGCCAGTTCGACGGCACGCTCGTGGCTGTCGACGTCGATGATCACCCAGCCGGCGATGAGGTCCTTGGTCTCGGCGAACGGGCCGTCGGTGACCGGGGGGTGCCCCTCGCCGTCGTATCGGACGAAGGTGCCCTCGGGGGCGAGCGCCTGGCTGTCGACGAACTCGCCGGTCTCCTCCAGCCGGGCCGCGAAGTCGCGCATGTACTGCACGTGGGCCGAGATCTCCTCCGGCGTCCACTGCTCCATCGGCACGTCGTTGACCGCAGCCGGGGCGCCGCGGTAGTGCTTGAGCAGCAGGTACTTGGCCATCGTGGTTCTCCTCGGTGTGGTGCGGACCATTGTGGTCGCGTTCACCCCGGGGACGGAGCCGGACGCGGGTTCTCGACATCGCCGGCCAGGTTTTTCAGCCGAGTGAACAGTCCTCCTGAGGTGGCAGAGCGGGCACCTAAGATCGTCGGCATGGCACTGCGACCTGTTCAGGTGAACATCAAGGCGGTCGACGCCCCGGCGGTCGGCCGGTTCTGGGCGGAGGCGCTCGGCCGGCATGCCTACAGCCCCGGTGTGACCACCTACGTCGGACCCGCCGGCGGTCTCGTCTGGCCGCACCCGACCGTCCTCGGCATCGACGTCGTTCCCGTCCCGGAGCCCAGGACGACGACGAAGAACCGTGTACACCTCGACCTCGCCACCACCTCCGCGGCCCATCAGGCGGAGCTGATCGCGCGCCTTGAGGCTCTCGGTGCGACGCCCGCCGACGTGGGTCAGGGCCAGGTGCCGTGGACGGTCCTCGCCGACCCGGGCGGCAACGAGTTCTGCGTGCTGGAGCCCCGGGAGGTCTACCGCGACACCGGGCCGGTCGCCGCGGTGGTGGTCGACTGCGTGGACCCGCGGGCCATGGCCCCGTTCTGGGACGAGGCGCTGGGCTGGACCCTGCACGAGGTGAGCGACGATCATGCGTCGCTGCGCTCCGCCGAGGGGTTCGGCCCGTATCTCGAATTCCTCCGCACACCTGACGTGAAAACCGTGCCGGACCGCGTCCATCTCGATCTGCTGCCCCACCCCGGTGACGACATGGCGGCGGAGGTGGCCCGGCTGCGAACCCTCGGGGCCACCGACCTCGACGTCGGCCAGGGCGACGTACCGTGGACGTGCCTGACCGACCCGGAGGGCCACGAGTTCTGCGTCCTCGCCCCCACGGTCTAGCTCGTGGCGTCGGGCTTCCAGTCCTTGACGAGGAGCCCGAGCAGCACCTCGTCCAGGAACTCGCCCATCACCCAGGCGGAGGAGCGCAGGACGCCCTCGCGGACGAAGCCGTTGCGCTCGGCGGAGCGCAGCATCGCGGAGTTGTCCGCCAGCGTCTCGATCTGCAGCCGCTGCAGGCCGAGCACGACGAAACCGTAGTGGCA
Source organism: Streptomyces sp. NPDC051172 (assembly GCF_040682555.1). Taxonomy (NCBI): domain Bacteria; kingdom Bacillati; phylum Actinomycetota; class Actinomycetes; order Kitasatosporales; family Streptomycetaceae; genus Streptomyces; species Streptomyces sp. NPDC051172. The sequence goes on along the minus strand of NZ_JBFBBE010000082.1, from coordinate 31,332 downwards.
CAGCACCGCGACCACGTCGGTGCCGTAGCCCCTGCCGCGGCAGGACGGCCGCAGGCCCAGCCCGATGTGCGCGGACCGGTTGTGGTTGTCGATGCCCCACAGCGCCGCCGTGCCGAGCAGGGTGTCGCCCTCCAGTGCCACCACGGAGAACTTGACGCTCCCCTCCTTCGTGTCGTCCACGACCAGCCGCGGGTCCTTCGAGCCGGGCGCAACCGGCCGCCACGGCCCGCTCTTGGCCCGCGAGGAGTTGACCACGTCGTCGTAGAGTTCGGCCCGGAGTATCGGGATGTCGTCCTCGTGCCGGGCCCTGAGCCCGACCTTGCTGCCTCTGAGCACGCAAGCTTCCTATCCGACCCGGCCAGTCGGCGGCAAACCAAATAACAACCCTCAACTACCGGATTCGAGAGGCGCGTTGACGCCGTAGCGGCCGGCGATCGCGACGCTAGTGCCCGTAGTCACGCGCCTCGGCGCCGAGGACGTTCAGCAGCGCCAGAGCGTCGGCGCCGGGGGAACCGGGCGGCGCACTGTAGAGCACGAGCTGCTGGTCGCTGTCGGTGAGGGCGAGCGCGTCGCAGTCGACCGTGATCTCGCCGACGGCCGGGTGGCGGAAGGTCTTGGTGAGCGTCGGCGCGGCGTGCACGTCGTGCCGTTCCCACAGCCGGGCGAAGTCCGGGCTGTCGGCGCGGAGTTCGTCGACGAGGCCGGTCACTGCGGGATCCGCCGGATAGCGGGCGAGGGTGGTGCGGAGCTGCATGACCACGTGGTGGCGGAACCCGGCGGCGTCGGAGATCCCGTACAGGGGCGCATTGGCGGACGTCGGCCCGAGGAATGCCCGGCGTGCGAGATTGCGGTCCTCTTCGGCGAGTGCTGCGAAGTCCTCCATGAGCGCGGCCGCGAGGGAGTTCCACGCGAGCACCTCGAACGCGGCGGACATCACGAAGGCCACCGTCTGCGGCAGCCGCTCGAGGAGCGCGAGGATGCTCGGGCGGACGTCCCGCCGGTGCAGCCGGGCACGGGTCGGCGCGGTTCCCGCGAGGACGTGAAGATGGTCGGTCTCGGCGTCGGTGAGCCGCAGCGCGCCCGCGATCCCCCCGAGGACCTCGGCGGACGGCCTGGGCGCCCTGCCCTGCTCGAGCCGGATGTAGTACTCGGTGGAGATGTGTGCAAGGACCGCGACCTCCTCGCGGCGCAGCCCCGGTGTCCGGCGTCGCGGGCCGGCGGGAAGACCCACGTCCTGCGGCTTGAGCCGCTCGCGGCGGCTGCGGAGGAACGCTCCGAGCTCCTGCTTGTCCATACCGCAAGTGTGCCCGCGGCGCGGCGGCGGATCCTGGTACCGGCTGTGCCTGTATCCGGCCGGCAGCCGCGCCGACGCTGCTGTCATGACGAACACCACTGACACTGACATCACACCCGTGGGCCTGCTCACCGGCAAGGTCGTCCTCATCACCGGTGCCAGCCGCGGCATCGGGGCGGCCGCGGCCCGGCTCTTCGCCGCCGAGGGGGCCGCTGTCGTGCTCGCCGCCCGCAGCACCGGCGCCCTCGACGCGATCGTCGCCGACATCCGCGCCGAGGGCGGCGCCGCCGACGCCGTCCCCCTGGATCTCGCCGACCGCGCGAGCATCCGGGCCGCCGTCGACCGCGTCGAGAAGCTGCACGGCCGGCTGGACGGCGCCTTCAACAACGGCGCCGTCCCCCAGCAGCAGGTCGGCCCGGTCGACACCACCAGCGACGAGGACATCGACGAGCAGTTCGCCGTCAACTTCCGTGCGCACTGGACCGCCATGACCGCCGAGGCCGCCCTCATGCGACGAGGCGGCGGCGGGGCGATCGTCAACACCTCGAGCATCGGCAGCCGCCGCGCGAACCCCGTCCTGCCCGCCTACGGCGCCATGAAGCGCGCGCTCAACAGCCTCACCGAGACCGCGGCGGTCAACTGGGCCGGTGACCGCATCCGGGTCAACGGCATCACCCCCGGCGGCACCTCCACCCAGATGATCGACACCTGGGAAGCGGCGACTCCGGGCATCGTCGAGCAGATCACCGCGAGCATCCCGCTCGGCCGGATGGCCGAACCCCGACAGATCGCCGAAGCGGCCGCATGGCTGCTCAGCGACCGCGCCTCGTATGTGACCGGCGCGATCCTCCCGGTCGACGGCGGCGCCGGCGCCTGACGAGAGGTGGTCCCGTTCGTCGGCGTCCGGATGCAGGACGCGGGCAAGGGTTCGAGCACCGGAACGGATGCCTGCACACGGCCCTGTTCGAGTCTGGTGCAGTAGTCGGTGCCGCGCAGCCCGGCCACCCGGCGGGGCCCGCCCGTCTCCGGCAGTCCGACCGTGCGCGGCTGCAGCTCCTGACGGCACTTCTCGAGCCGCATCCGGCAAGCTGCCCTACGTCGTCTCCCGGGGCCGGGTCAGTCGGTCGGCAGCGTCGGCTGGATGCGGCGCAGGAACGTCGCGTTGTCGGGGGTGTCCCGCATGCGCTCCAGGAGGGTTTCCAGGCCTGCCTGGCCGTCGCGGGACTGCAGGACGCGGCGCAGGCCGCGTACGGCGCTCAACTCGGCGGCAGACAGCAGGAGTTCCTCGCGGCGGGTGCCGGACGGGATGATGTCGACGGCCGGGAAGACACGCCGGGCGGCGAGCTCGCGGCTGAGGCGGAGCTCCATGTTGCCGGTGCTCTTGAGCTCCTCGAAGAAGTAGTCGTCGGCACGGGAGCCGGTCTCGACCAGCGCGGTGGCGAGGATCGTCAGCGAGCCGCCCTCCTCGGCCAGCCGGGCGGCGCCGAAGAACCGCTTGGGTCCGAGCAGCGCGGTCGCGTCGACTCCGCCGGTCAGTGTGCGGCCACCGGCGGCGGCCGCGTTGTTGTGGGCCCGGCACAGCCGGGTCAGTGAGTCCAGCAGGATGACGACGTCCTCGCCGGCCTCGACGAGCCGCTTGGCCCGCTCGATGACCAGCTCGGCCAGGGCGATGTGCTGCTTGGCAGGCCGGTCGAAGGTCGAGGCGTACACCTCGCCGCGCACGGAGCGCCGCATGTCGGTGACTTCCTCGGGGCGCTCGTCGAGCAGCACCACCATCAGGCGGCACTCGGGGTGGTTCCCGGCGACGGCGGCCGCGATCTGCTGCAGCAGCACGGTCTTGCCGGTCTTGGGCGGAGCCACCAGCAGGCCGCGCTGGCCCTTGCCGACGGGGGCGATCAGGTCGGCGACGCGGCCGGCGAGGCCGGCCGCCGGGTGTTCCAGGCGCAGCCGGTCGCGCGGGTGCAGCGGTGTGAGGTCGCGGAAGTGGCGGCGGCCGCGCAGTTCGTCGGGCGTGCGTCCGTCGACCCGTACGACCTCGGTCAGGGCGCGCCGGCCGTCGCGTACGCCTTCGACGAGGTCGCCCTTGCGCAGGCCGTGACGGCGGATCAGGGCGGGGGAGACCGAGACGTCGGAGGGCGAGGCCGGCAGGCTCGCGGCGCGCAGGTGCCCCTTGCCGCCCGCATCGATGTCGAGGACACCGGTGGCTGCCTGGGTCGTGGGCTCCTGCTTGACAGGGGCGTGTTCGAGAGTGGTGGTCATGGTGGTCGGTCCTTTCGAGGACGGATGGCATGAGACATGCGGAAGGAAGGGGTGGGAGGCCGCGGAACAGAGGCGGACAGAGCGCCTTCGGCGGCGGGAACAGCACCTCGGGTACGGCACGGCCGTGCCGGTTGCGAGGCGGTGCTGGAAAGCCGGTGCGCCGACCGGGAACGGCGGGCGATGCGGCGAACTGAAGAGGAACTGACACCGGCGCCCTCAATGGGGGCGTACACAAGTGCTGTCAGGACCGTACCACAGCGTGTACGGCGCCAAACCACTCCTCTGCACCGGCCAACGCGTCGACGGCCTCGCTTATTCCGCGGATCCGCGCAACTCGACGAGACGTGGTCGGCCGCCGCCCGGCGCAGGCGGGAAGAACTCCGGATCGGTCACAGTTGGCGTGGGACGAGTGTCCGACGACGGGAAGGGCAAGTCATGCGCGCACTGATCGTGGACCCTGAGGCACCGGGACGACTGCGCCTGGGGGAGGCTCCTGATCCGCGTCCCGCGCCGGGCCAGGTGCTCGTCGAGGTCCGGCACACCTCGCTGAACGCGGCTGAGCTGTGGTTCGCTCAGCAGGCGGCGCCGGGCGAGGTGATCGGCTTCGATGCGGCCGGCGTCGTCGTGGGCGCCGCGGCGGACGGCACCGGGCCGGCGCCGGGCAGCCGGGTCGTGGGATTTGCGGAGGGCGGCGGATTCGGGTCGCTGCGGGCCATGGACGTGGCCGATGTCGCCGTCGTGCCGGACGGCGTCGACCTCGGCGAGGCGGCCGCGCTGCCGGTGGCCGCGGGCACCGCGCTGCGGGCGCTCGACCAGGCGGGGGCGCTGCTGGGCCGCCGGGTGCTGGTGACGGGGGCCTCCGGCGGGGTGGGCGGGTTCGCGGTACAGCTCGCGCGGCTCGGCGGGGCGCAGGTCGTCGCGGTGGCCGGGTCCGAGGACGGGCGGCGGTGGGTTGCCGAACTCGGGGCGGACGAGGTGGTGGGCGGGGTCGGTGAGGTGACCGGGCCGTTCGACGTGGTCATCGACACCGTGGGTGGCGAGCAACTGGCCTCCGCCTACGGCCTGTTGGCGTTGGGTGGCAGCGTGCAGAGCATCGGCTGGGCGTCGGGGCGGGAGGCGGTGCTGCCCGTCGGGTCGACGCTGGGCAGCCCGGCGCCCAAGGCGATCGTGTCGGTCTACAACGGCGGCGGACTCACCGACCGGCAGGCCCAGTTGGGGCGGCTCTTGACCCTGGTCGCCGCCGGGAGGCTGCGGGTGCCGGTGGGCTGGCGCGGCCCCTGGGGCAAGATCGCGGATGCCGTGGAGGCGCTCGGCAGCCGCAGTCTGCGCGGGAAGGCGATCCTCGACATCGAGTGAGTTCCGTTCGCCCCGCACACCAGCGGTACGAACCCCCGATGGCCTTTCACTGACCTGCTTCTTGTTCCGGCACCGGCCGCTACCTAGGCTGCCACCACCGCACTTCGGCAGCCGTGGGCCGCGGGCCGGTTCCGGATCGCCGCCATGCCCGTCACCACCACCTCCCTGGCCGCGTTCATCGGCCCGGTGCTGCTGCTCGACATCGGCTTCATCTGCGTCGTCTCCTCGCTGACCTGGGCGGCCGTGAACGCCGTACCGATCGACATGACCGGCATGGCCGGCGGTGCCACCAGCCTGGTCCGCGAGTTCGGCCAGGCCCTCGGGCCCGCCGTGATCGGCACCGTCGCGATGAGCGCCGCCTCCTCGGTCCTGGCCGGCAGGCTCAGCGGTGCGGATGCCGGCATGGAGGCCGCCGCCGGACCCCTTACCGTCGTCAACGCCGGCATGGCCGGGGTCCGTGACCTGGGCCTCTTCTCATGGGCCCGGCGTTCGGTCAGGCGTTGGGGTCGAACGGGATTCCCGCGGGCATGGAATGGGCCAGGGCGTAGGAGAAATCACCGTCCTTGATCTTGATGGTGGCGGCTCCGAAGTCAGCGCTCAGGAGCTTGTCGCGGAAGCCGTCGGGATAGCCGTTCCAGCCGACCAGACGGGGGTAGAACCAGCCGCCGGTGGCGTTCTCCGGCGGCTCGTCGTTGGTGTTGGCGAAGCGGAAGCAGTGCGTCGAGACGCCGTCCTTGTGGTAGACGATCTTCGGGTGGGTGCCGTCGAAGCGCACCGACGAGCGGGCCGCCACCTGATAGCCGCTGTGCTGCGACACCGACACGTACCGGACCTCGTTGTTGCTGATCCACACGACCACGTGCTCCCAGTCGTGCCGGTGCCCGATGGCGGCCGGTCCCAGGGTGGCCTGGTCCTTCTCGAAGTAGCTGGCGTACATCACGGCGCACCAGCCGTTGTCGCACTTCTCGCGTGAGTAGGTGTTGGCATTGGCCAGTTGGGCGATGTCATGGCAGTGGCCGTTGACGTCGCCGCCCAGCTTCAGACCGGGGTTGATGGTGCCGTCGGCGCCGATGGCGGCGGTGGCGTAGCAGCCGTCGCGGTCGTAGTCGAAGGCCGGGGAGAAGGTCTGCTCCAGGCCGTCGGCGTTCTGCGGCAGCAGCTGCAGGACGTTCGCGCGGGCACTCGCCGGTAGGGCCACGACGAGTGTCAGCGCGCCGAGAGCACCGGCGACGGCCTTCGCGAGGAAGGTCAACTTGCCCATGGCGGCTCCTGGTTGGACGGTTCACGTAAGCCTTGCAGCTGGTCCAGACCATGACAGGGTCCACCGCGACCGTCAATACTTAAGGAAAGAAGTGAAGTTGATGGCTGAAACCGTGGGTCTCATCGTGAGACTGGCTATCGTGAGTGCATGAAGCGGACGTCGTTCTCGAACTGGCCGTGTTCGATAGCCAGAACCATGGACCTGGTGGGTGATGCGTGGACGCCCCTCGTGCTGCGCGAGGCCTTCTACGGGATCCGTCGGTTCGACGAGTTCCAGAAGGAACTGGGCATCGCCCGCAACACACTGGCCGACCGGCTGCGCCTCCTCGTCGACGAAGGGCTGCTCGACAAGCGGCCCTACCAGGACGAACCCGTGCGCCACGACTATGTGTTGACCGAAAAGGGACGGGACTTCTTCGGCGTACTCGCCGCGATGTCCCGGTGGGGCGACCGCTGGCTGGCACAGGGGGCGGGCGCCCCGGTCGTCTTCCACCACGACGCATGCGGCCACGACACCGAGGCCGAGGTGGTCTGCGCAGAGTGCCGGGAGCTTCTGCGGGTCGAGGACACGTCCATGAGGATGGGCCCCGGCTATCCCGAACGGCTGCGGCAACGGCCCGACATCCAGCGCCGGTTCGGGGCGGCCTGACGGTGCCGGCAGCACCGGTGGAACGCCCTGGTCCCCCTTGACAGCTCAAGTTCTATAAAGCAACTCTGATGGTCAGGCCCTTAATGGTGAGGAGGCTGACCGGTGTGAAGTGGACCGGCGCGCACTACACGGACAAACCCACCGTCGAGGTCCGGACCTGGATCGGAGCCCCGCCGGAGCGGGTGTGGGCGCTCGTCACCGACATCGGACTGATGCCGAGCCTGAGTGACGAACTCCAGTCGGTCGAGTGGCTCGACGGCGCCACCGGGCCGGCGGTCGGCGCCCGCTTCCTCGGCCGCAGCAAGCACCCGGCGTTCGGCGAATGGGCCAGCACCTCGTACGTCATCGAGTACGAGCCCGGGCGGGTCTTCGCCTGGGCGGTGCAGGACCCCGCCGAGCCCTCCGCGGTCTGGCGCTTCCGGCTGCACCCGGGAGGCGGCGGCACCGAGCTCTCGCAGTGGATGCAGATGGGACCCGGCCGCTCCGGTCTGTCCGTGGCGATCGACCGGATGCCGGAGAAGGAACAGAAGATCGTGTTCGTACGGATGCGGGAGTTCGAGCACAACATGACCGTCACCCTCGAACACATCAAGAAACTGGCGGAGGCCCACTGATGCGTACCGCGACCACCGTCGAGGCCTCCGGCGGTGAACACTGGTCGGAGCAGTCCGACTTCGTCGTCGAGGCCGAGAAGCTCGGCCTCGACATCTGCTGGGTGGCCGAGGCATGGGGCTCCGACGCGCCCTCCGCTCTCGGCTACTACGCGGCCCGCACCGACCGGATCCTGCTGGGATCCGGCGTCATACAGGTGGGCACCCGCACCCCGGTCGCCGTCGCACAGACCGCGATCACCCTGTCCAACCTCTCCGGCGGACGGTTCCTGCTGGGCCTCGGGGCATCCGGTCCGCAGGTGATGGAAGGGCTGCACGGCGTCCCGTTCGCCCGGCCGCTGTCCCGTGTCCGGGAAACCGTGGAGATCGTGCGCCGGGTGCTCGACGGCGGCAAACTCTCGCACTCGGGACGGGAGTTCACCATCCCGTTGCCCGGCGGCGACACCGTCCCCATGCGGCTGTCCACGCGGGCCGAACACGACATCCCTCTCTACCTCGCCGCCCTGTCACCGGCCATGCTGCGGCTGACCGGCGAGCTCGCCGACGGCTGGCTCGGCACCAGCTTCGTGCCCGAGGGCGCTGCGGGGGCGTACTTCGCCCACCTCGACGAGGGCCTGGCCCTCGGCGGCCGCAGTCGCAGCGACCTGGACGTCTGCCAGGGCGCCGAGGTCGCCTTCGCCCCCGACGAGGAGGCACTCGGCGCGATGGTGGCGGGCCGCAAGAAGGAACTGGCCTTCAGCCTCGGTGGCATGGGCTCGGCGTCCACCAACTTCTACAACCTCGCCTACAGCCGCCAGGGCTGGGCGGAGGCGGCCGCCGAGGTGCGCGAACGGTGGCAGGCGGGCGACCGGGACGGTGCGGCCGGCCTGATCACCGACGAGATGGTGCTCGGTACGACACTGATCGGCACCGAGTCCATGGTGCGCGCACGGCTGCGGGTGTGGCGGGAGGCGGGAGTGGACACCGTACGTCTGTATCCGGCCGGGCGGACCCTGGACGACCGGCTCGCCACCCTGGGCCGGGCGATCGAACTCGTGCGGGAGGTGGACGGCCCCGAGTGAGCCCGTCCAGGGAAGGTTCGTGCGGGGTGTCGATTGCGGCGGCGCCCGTTCGTCGGTGGGGTGTAGGAAGCTCATGACGACCGGGAGGACCCATGAAGTACATGCTGCTCGTCTGCGGCGACGACACCGCCGACGCCACGGGCATGGCACCCGTCGAACCCTGGGTGGAGGAGCTCGGCGACCGCAGCGTCCGGCTGCACGGCCACCGGCTGGCCCTCCCCTCGGAGGCGGTCACCGTGCGGGTACGCGACGGTGAGGTGCTGCGCACCGACGGCCCGTTCGCGGAGACCAAGGAGTACGTCGCCGGATTCGACGTCCTGGAGTGCGACAGCCTGGAGGAGGCCGTGGAGGCCGCCGCCAAGCACCCGGTGGCCACCATCGGGGCCATGGAGGTACGACCGTTCTGGCCGATGTGGGACGAGGAGGACGAGGAGACGTCGATCCGTCGGCTCGACGCCGAGCTGACCGAGGCGGCCCGCGAGCGCGACGTGGAGCGGATGCTGGCCTGCTACGCGCCGGACGTCGAGATCTTCCACCTCGCCGACGGCGGCCGGCGGCAGGGCCTCGACGCCTTCCGCAAGGCGGTGGAGGACGAGTTCGCCACCGTCACCGGGCCCGTCACCCGCGAGGTCCTGGAGCTGCGCATCCACGTCGACGAGAGCATCGCGTTCGCCCATGCCCTCGTGCGGACGCGGGCCACCCGCACGGACGGCACCCCCGTGGACGACGTGCTGCGCGTGACCACCGGCTACCGCAACGCGGGCCTGCGCTGGCTGATCACCCACGAGCACCTCTCGCCCGCCCCGGACGCCCACCCGGCGAAGGACAGGCCGTGAAGTACGTGCTGTTCGTCTGCGCGCCCGCGGACGAGGAGGAGCCCGCCCCCACACGGGTCACCGCCCGCCTGCGGCCGCCCTCCGATGCCACCACCGTGCGCCTCGCGGGCGACGAAGTCCTCCTCGGCGACGGGCCGTTCGCCCGCACCGAGGAGTACATCGCGGGCGTGGACCTCGTGGAGGCCGACGACCTCGACGAGGCCATCGCCCTCGCCGCACGGCACTCCGCCGCCCTCGGCGGCGGCACCGTCGAGGTGAGGCCGGTACGGGAGTGAACGTGCCTGACGTCGAGGAGGCCGTCGCCGCCGCCTTCCGTGAGGAGTGGGGCCAGGTCGTCGCCACCCTGATCCGGGTGACCGGCGACTGGGACCTCGCCGAGGAGTGCGCGCAGGACGCCTTCGCCCAGGCCCTGACCCGGTGGCGGCACGACGGAGTGCCGCGCCGCCCCGGAGCCTGGCTGACCACGACCGCCCGCAACCGCGCCCTCGACGTGCTGCGCCGGGAGGCGGTGGGGGCGGCGAAACTGCGGGAGGCGGCAGTGTTGGCGCGCGACGAGGGACCGTACGACCCCGATCCCGACCACGACGGCGACGACAGCGGCGTCCAGGACGACCGGCTGCGACTCGTCTTCACCTGCTGCCATCCCGCGCTGGCCATCGAGGCGCGGGTCGCCCTGACCCTGCGCACCCTCGCGGGACTGACCACTGCGGAGATCGCCCGCGCCTTCCTGGTCCCCGAGGCCACCATGGCGCAGCGCCTGGTGCGCGCCAAGAAGAAGATCCGCAACGCGGGCATCCCGTACCGGGTGCCGCCCGCGCACCTCCTGCCCGAACGCACCACGGGCGTGCTCGGGGTGCTCTACCTCCTGTTCAACGAGGGGTACGCGGCCACCACCGGCGGCGACCTGGTGCGCACCGACCTGTGCGCGGAGGCAATCCGCCTCGCGCGCGTGCTGGCCCGCCTGATGCCCGACGAGCCCGAGACGCTCGGCCTGCTCGCCCTTCTGCTGCTGCACGACGCCCGCAGACACACGCGCGTGGACGCGGCCGGGGAACTGGTGACCCTGGAGGACCAGGACCGCACCGCCTGGGACCGCGCCGAGATCGACGAGGGCGCCGCTCTGCTGGAGACGGCACTGCGCCGCGGCAGTCCCGGCCCGTACCAGATCCAGGCCGCCATCGCCGCCTGCCACACCGCAGCCGCCACGGCCGAGGACACCGACTGGGCCGATATCGCCGGACTGTACGGCGAGTTGGCCCGCTTCGTGCCCTCCGCCGTGGTCCGCCTCAACCGGGCCGTGGCCGTCGGTATGTCCGAGGGCCCCGACGCGGGACTCGCCCTGGTCGCCGAACTGGAACACGAAGGCGATCTGGCCGGCTACCACCTGCTGCCCGCCACCCGCGCCGACCTGCTGCGCCGCAGCGGACGTACGGCAAGAGCCGCCGAGGCGTACGAACGGGCGCTGGAGCTGGTGGAGAACGACGCCGAGCGGAGGTTTCTGGAGAAGCGGCTCGCGGAGTGTCGATCCGCGTAGGGGCCGTTCGTCGGTGGGGTGAAACAACCCAACGGCACCGGAGGCCTCGATGACCGCTCACGCCCCCCCGCCCCAGCAGGCTCCGCCGGATCCTCGCCTCGCTGCGGCCGGCGCGACCGACCACCGGCACGCCCGACGCCTGGCTGGCCGGCCTCCGGCTGGGAGGCTGACCATGATCGCCGACAAGGCCCGCCGCTGGTACGCGCTCGCCCTGCTCTGCGTCGCCGGGTTCATGGTGATCCTCGACGCGCAGATCGTCCTGCTCGCCCTGCCGTCGATCAGCCGCGGCCTCGGCCTGTCCGCGGACGGTGCCCAGTGGGTGATGAGTGCCTATCTGCTCACCTTCGGCGGGCTGCTGCTCCTCGGCGGCCGCACCGCCGACCTGCTGGGCCGCCGCCGCGTCTTCATGACCGGAACGCTCCTGTTCGGGCTGTCCTCGCTGCTGTGCGGATGCGCGTGGAGTGCCGGAGTGCTGATTGCGGCTCGCGCCGTCCAGGGCGTGTCGGCCGCCGTCATGGCACCCAGCGCACTCTCCCTCCTGGTGGACACCTTCGAGGAGGGCCACGACCGCAACAAGGCGCTCGCCATCTGGTCCGGCAGCGGCGGCTTCGGCGCCACCGCCGCCCTGCTGATCGGCGGACCCCTCACCGACGTACTCGGCTGGGAATGGGTCTTCTTCCTCAACGTCCCCGTCGCACTGCTCCTCCTGGCCCTGAGTCCCCTCCTGCTGCGCGAGAGCCGCACCGGGACACGCTCCCGCGCCTACGACCCGGCCGGCGCACTCACCGCCACCGCCGCGCTCGTCGGCGGTGTGTACGCCGTCGTCGAGGCGCCCCGCGCCGGATGGCTGTCGGCGCGCACGACGGGCCTGCTTGCCGCCGCCGTGCTGCTCGCCGCGCTCTTCATCCGTATCGAGGCCCGGTCCACGTCACCCCTCGTCCCGCTGCGCCTGCTGCGTGCGCGGACGGCCGGCGGCGGCAACCTGGTCGTCTTCCTGCTCGGCGCCGCCGCCTTCGGGATGTCGTACACGCTGTCCCAGTACGGACAGGGTGTCCTCGGCTACTCGCCCCTGCGGTTCGGTCTCGCCGACGTGGCGATGCCGGTCGGTGCCGTCGTCGGCTCCTACGCCGGGCAGGCCCTGGTCACCCGCATCGGCGCCCGACCGGTCGCCGTCGGCGGACTCGCCCTGGTCGGCGCGGGCAGCCTGCTGCTGGCCGGAGTCCCGGTGGACGGCGCGTTCGTCCGCGACCTGCTGCCCGGCCTGCTGCTCTTCGGACCGGGCCTGGGCGCCTGCGCGGTGGCGGGTTCCATCGCCGCCCTGACCGGCGTGGGGGAGCGGGAGGCGGGGGTGGCCTCCGGCATCAACACCGCCGCCTTCCAGATCGGCGGCGCCTTCGGGGTCGCCGTCGTCACCTCCGTAGCCCTCTCCCACAGCGACGGGCCGGAACGGCTCGCGGCCCTGACCGAGGGGTACCGGTCCGCGTTCACGGCATGCGTCGCGCTTGCTGCGGCCGGTCTGGGCTGCGCGCTGGTACTGCTGGGCAGGCCGCGCGGGCCCGAGAGGCGGTCCACGCCGGCAGCCGGGGCCACGAGGCGCAGAGTCCGTTCGTGATCACCTCGCGGCGGAACCTCCGCACCGACGCGAGGCGTTGTGGAGTGGGGAGGTGGGGCATGGGGGCGTTGAGGCCGGGCGAGACCGCAGTTCGACGTGATGTGTTCCGCGCCAAGGTGTGGAGCGCACACGCCCTCCGCGTCGTCGAGGACGGACCCGAGGCGCTCGTCCTCGGGGGGCGGCCCGGGGCGGAACTGCTGGCGCCGACGACCTGGATCGAGTGGCTGCTGACAGGCGACGAGGCTGCGCGGGCCCGGGCGCTGCCGAACCTGGCCGACGGCCGCTGGCAGCTCGACCGCTGGTCGTGGCGGAGCACCGCCCATCTCCAGTGGGTCCCACCCGATGTCTGGTTCAGCGTGCACGCCTTCTACGACCCGTCCGGCGGCCACCGACTGACGCACTGGTACGTCAACTTCCAGCAGCCGATGCGCCGCACGCCGATCGGCTTCGACACCTTCGACCTCCTCCTGGACCTGGTGATCGCCCCAGACTTGTCGCAGTGGAGATGGAAGGACGAGGACGAGTACGCCCACGGCCGTCGGCTGGGGGTCGTGACCGAGGTCGATCACCGGGCGGTCGAGAAGGCCCGCGAGGAAGCGACGGCCATGGTCGAGGAGAGAACGGGTCCCTTCGCCGCAGCCTCGGGCTGGCGGAACTGGCGCCCCGAACCCCACTGGCCGGCGCCTCCGCTGCCCGCCGACACGCTGACCGTCGGCCTTCCCTGACCAGACGTCGAGCGCGTTCGTGATCGCCTTCACCCCGCCGTGCGCCGCGTACCCGCCGTCGACCGTGATCCCCGCGCCGTTGACGTACGACGCCTCGTCGGACGGCAGCCAGACCACCAGGGGTGCCACTGCGGCCCTGGGGCGCCGTCGAACCTCGCGCTGAACGCCTCAGAAAGGAACCGAACCACCCCACGCTGCTCTTCAAGACCGGCTGAGCCGTCAGGCCCGCGCCTGCGCCTCCTTCTCGATCCGGTCGAACTGTGCGCCCATGGCCGCCGCCAGGGCCTGCGCAGCGGACAACGGGCGCACCATCACGGTCAGTTCGTCGATCAGGCCGGCCTCGTCGACGTGGATGAAGTCGCAGCCGCTCAGCTCACGGTCGCCCACCCTCGCCGCGAACACCAGCGCGTGGTCGCGGCCATCGGCCCCGGCGAGCTCGCGCTCGTAGCGGAAGTCCTCGAAGACCTGCGAGACCGCGCGCAGGATCGCTGCGGTGATCGCCTTGCCGGGGTAGGGCTTGAACACCACCGGGCTGGTGAAGACGACGTCCTCCGCCAGCAGCGCCTCGACGGCGTCCATGTCGCCGGCCTCGACCGCCTCGCGGAACGCACGCATCCGATCACCTCATAGTGAACTAGTTGAGTATGTGCTGATGAGAGTAATCAGCTGCGGGGGGCGTGTCCAGGGTCCGTTCCCCTAAGCTGATGCTGATGTTCAGCCCCGAAGGTCCCAGTCTGCGTGAGCTCACCGTCCAGGCGCTCTCGTCCGTCGAGCACGGCTACGACCTGCTCGCCCCGAAGTTCGACCACACCCCCTTCCGGACCCCCGACGCGGTGCTCGAAGCCGTCGCCTCGGCGCTGGCACGGACGGGGCCCTTCGACGCGGGGCTGGACCTGTGCTGCGGCACCGGGGCCGGAGTCGGTGTGCTGGCGCGGGTGTGCCGGCGGAGCGTCACGGGGGTCGACTTCAGCGCGGGCATGCTCGCTGTGGCCCGGCAGGGCGTACGGCCGGCCGCGCCGGCGGTGTCCTGGGTGCGGGGGGACGCCCGCGCGCTCCCGTTCGCTCCGGGCGCCTTCGACCTGGTGGTGAGCTTCGGGGCGTTCGGGCACTTCCTGCCCAGGGAACTGCCGGGACTGTTCGCCCAGGTCCACTCCGTGCTGCGGCCCGGCGGCAGCTTCGCCTTCCCCATCCTGGCCCCGCCGAGGCCAACCTCCCCGGCGTTCTGGATGCTGCTCGGATTCGACGCCGTCATGCGGGTGCGCAACGCCTTGTGGCGGCCGCCGTTCGTCATGTACTACCGGGCCTTCCGGCTCGGGGACGTGCGACGGGAGCTGGAGTGGGCAGGTTTCCGCGTGGGCCTTCAGGAGCTGCCGGAGTTCGGGCGGCGCGGCGACGGCAGCCCGCGCGTGCGGATGGTCGTCGCCGTCCGTTCCTGACCAGGGAGGGAAGAGCGGTCACAGGCCGTTCGGGTCGGCGACTCCGCCCAGCGCCAGTGCGATCGCCGCGTCCGGCCCCAACTCCCGCCCCTCGCGCACCGCTTCGTCGAACCGGACGTCCCCCAGCGAGGCGCGCAGCCGGCGCTCGTACTCGCGGTGGAAGACCGTCAGGTCGGGCCTGCCGAGCTGCGGCAGACCCGCCGCGTGCCACAGGCGCCGGCTGATGCCCAGGAGACGGGCGGCGAGCTCCTCCTCACCGCGCGAGGCCTGCGCGGCCACCAGCAGGTCGGCGACCGCCGCCGCGCCGATCCGGTCGTGCACCCGCCACTTGGCGGTCAGCGCCTCGCGCGCCGAGAGCACCGCCTCGTCCGGTTGGCCGAGACCGATCCCGGCGAGCGAGACGAAGAAGTCGCCCCAGGCCCGCATCCACAGCTCCCCGCGCTTGGCGCACTCGGCTCGCAGCCGCTCCGCGACCGGCGCGCACCGCTCGAAAGCGGCCTGGCTCGCCAGCAGATACGCCTGTACGGCCAGCGTCAGCAGCTGGAAGAATTCGGCGCCGCCGTCCCCGGCAGGCGCCTGCCGGACACTCCCGTACAACACCGCCGAGCGTGCCGACTCGCCCCGCACCGCCAGGCTGGCCCCGGTCAACGGCAGCGCGGGCACCGGCAGTCGACGCTCCTCGGCCAGCCACACATAGGCGGCGCTCACCGACTCGGCCGCCTCCAGGTCGTCCGGGACGACGGTGACCAGCCGGTGGGCCCAGACCGCCAGAGTGTGCTCGGGCCCGCCGTCTTCGGGGGTGTGGCGCAGCGCCCGCTCCAGATAGGTGCGGCCCTCCTCGGCGAAGCCGCAGGCGAACCAGAAGAACCAGAGGGTGCCGGTGAGTTCGAGCGCCGTCTCGGGCTCGCGCGCGGTCAGGCACTCCTCGATCGCCAGGCGCAGATTGGCGTGTTCCGCGGTCAGCCGCTCGGCCCACATCCGCTGGCCGGGCCCCAGCCACTCCGCCTCGCCCTGGCGGGCGATCCAGCGGAAGTAGTCCCGGTGGCGGCGGCGCACCGCCTCCGCCTCGCCCAGCCCGGTCAGCCACTCGGCGCCGAACGAGCGGACCGTGTCCAGCATCCGGTAGCGCACCGCCGCGCCCTCGCCGTCCCGGGTGACGATGGACTTCTCGGTGAGCGAGGCGAGCAGCGCGAGGATCTCCTCCGCGTCCAAAGGGCCGCCGTGGCACACGAATTCGGCCGCCTCCACGTCCCAGCCGCCTGCGAACACCGACAGCCGGGCCCACAGCAGCCTCTCCAGCGGCGTGCACAGCTCATGGCTCCAGCCGATCGCGGTGCGCAGCGTCTGGTGCCGGGCAAGGCGCGGCCGGGCGGGAGAGACAAGCAGGTCGAAGCGGGAGTCCAGGCCCTCCAGCAGACGCTGCAGGGGGAAGCCGCGCAGCCGTACGGCGGCCAGCTCCAGCGCCAGCGGGATCCCGTCGAGCCGGGCGCAGACCGCAGCCACATGCGCCCGGTTGGCGTCGGTGAGCGCGAACGACGGCACCGCGGCCGCCGCGCGGGTCATGAACAGCGCCACCGCGTCGTCGCGTTCCCCGAGCGGCAGCGGCGCCACCGTCAGCAGATGCTCCCCGGGCACACCGAGCGGCTGCCGGCTGGTGGCCAGAACCCGCAACTCCGGAATGCTCGCGAGCAGTTCCTGTGCGACCCGCGCGCACTCGTCCAGGACATGCTCACAGGTGTCGAGTACGAGCAGTACGGGCGCCCCCGCGAGGTGTTCGGACACCGCCTGCAGCAGTGGCCGCAGCGTCTGCTCGGTCAGCCGGGTCGCCTGCGCCACCGTGTTCGTCAGCAGATCCGGATCCCTGAGCTCCGACAGCTCCACCAGCCAGGTCCCGCCCGGGAACCCGGCCTTCGCGACGTGTGCGGCCCGTAGCGCGAGGCGGGACTTGCCGACACCCCCGGGCCCCGTCAGCGTCACCAGCCGCTCGGTCCCCAACAGCCCCGCTATTTCGGCGAGTTCGAGCCGACGGCCGACGAAAGCGTTCGCCTCGGCGGGAAGGTTGCCGATCCTGCCGCCCTGCACAGAGGCCGCCATCGTCCCCCCTCACCCGGAACCGATGGCGGACACGATAACCCCTCACGGCAGGGCTGCTTCCGGCGTAGCGTGGAAGCGGTCCGTCCACCGAGGGAGGTACGGGGATGGCCGTCACACCCACCCTGAAAACCGTGGGGCAGATGCGCCACGGAGACCACCTGCTCCTCGGCTACGACACGGACGAGGAGCGCGAGACCGTCCTTGTCGCGTTTCTGCTGGACGGCCTGGCCAGCGGGCAGCGCGGACTCCTGCTGCCGCCCGCCGACATCCCAGCCGGTGTCGCCCTGTCCTTCCTGGAGGCGCACGGCTGCCGGGTCGACGAGGAACTCGCGGCCGGCCGGCTGTGCGTCGACCCGCACCTCGCCGGCCCCGAGGGACTGTGGGACCTGGACGAGGTGATCCGCCGCGAGACCCGCCGCGCCGTCGGCGACGGCTTCCTCGGTCTGCGGGTGTGCACGGAGATCCTGCGCGCCCGGGCCGGCAGGGAACTCAAGACACTGCACGACAGCGAGCTGCTGCTCGACCCCCGTCTTCTCCTCGCTGCCGGTCCTCGGCATCTGCCAGTACGACCGCCGCATCTTCGACGAGACGGAACTCAAGCCGCTCGCCGGCCTGCACCACGGGCGGGTCGGCGCCGACGACGTGTGGCGCGACGACCTCCTCGCCATCACCCGCACCTTCGCACCCCCCGGCCTCGCCCTCGCCGGAGAGGTCGACGACACCAACGTCACGGCCGTCGCCCGGGCCCTGCACACCGAGACGGCCCGCGCCCGGGCCCGCGCCGCGGACGGCGCCCGCATCCGTCTCGACCTGCACGAGCTGCGTTTCATCGACGTCGGCGCGCTGCGCCTGCTGGTGTTCACGGCACTCGCCCTGTACCCGGCGGGCGGCACCCTCGAACTGTCCGGAGTCGCCCCGCACGTCCAGCGGGTGATGCGGGTGACCGGCTGGGACCGGGTGCCGGGCCTGTACATCGAACCGGAAGCGCAGGACGGAGAAGGACCCTGACCCGCTTCGTCCACCAGGCGCGCACTACGCCTCGGACGACCGGTTCCGCGACACCGCAGCCGCCTTCGTCCGCGGCGGGCTGGCCGCGGGCGACCCGGTCGGGATTCCGCGCCGAGTGCGACGAGCACGCCACGGCCCGCCTGTCCGCCGCGGCAAAGGGATCCCTTTCGCCTGCGGCCGCACCGCCGCCGTCCGCCGCGCCCTCGCCGCGTACGCCCGCCGCTTGTGCGTGACCGAGCGGCAAACGTACGACCGGGTGACGGCAGTGCACGAAACAGTCGTCAACGCCGTCCCCCACGGCGGCGGACACGGCGTGTGGCTGGTGCGGCAGTCGAGTGTCTGGTCGCCGACGACCTCGACTCCTCGGGCTCCGTCGTACGGCTGTACTTCCGCCGCCCGGGGCGCGCTCATCCCGCGGCGGGCAGCGTGAACTCGTAGACCAGCGCGTCCGGTTGGGCGTCCACCACCAGGTCGGTGATCTCCAACGGCCGCGCGTACTGGTCGTGCACGCGCCGTCTGACCCGCACCGAGGGCGCGTCCGCGAGCGGAGTGATGGAGTCCCGGTGGTGCAGGGTCAGGCCCGCCCTGCGCATCCAGTCGTAGGCGCGGCGCAGCTGGGCCGAGGCGGCGCCGTCGGCGCGGTCGCGGTAGCGGGCCAGCTCCTCGACCTCGGCGAGCGCCACCGCGGAGAACGAGGTCACCGCCGTGCGGCGGCCGCGGCCGTCGGCGCCGGCCGACTCGTAGCGGTGCACGAGCGTCTGCGAGCGCGGGGCGAGCCCCAAGGCCTCGGCGTGTTCGGGCGGGGGAGTCTCCCAGGTGACCGTGGCCCGGTCGACGGCACACGGGTCCGCGACCCGGGCGCCGACCGGGAAGGTCAGCGAGGACGCCGTCTCCACCGGCAGGCCGGGCAGCACGGCGTGGCTGCCCCGCCGGTCGGTGGCGACCAGGCCGTCCCGGCGCAGCACCTCCAGTGCCTGCCGGACGGTCTCCCTGCTGACGCCGAAGTGCCCGGCCAGCTGCCGTTCGCCCGGCAGGCGTTCACCTGGTGGGACGGTGCCGTCGCGCAGCTCGCCGAGGAGCTTTGTCGCGACGCGCCAGTACAGCGGGTCCCCTCGGCGATCGCCTTCGGCGAGGGGAGGGTCGTGCGGGGTGGTGCGGGCCATGCCGCGCCTCCTGTTGGTGACAGAACGTAGCCGTGCGGGCTCATTGCGCCACCAGATCTAGCATTGGTCTAAACCACCAGGGAAGACCGACCCGGTGGTTCGGCCGAAACCGGTCCGCACCGAGCGCCGTTCACAGCGCCCGGTACACGGCCTCGATCAGCGCCGTCTTCCGCGGGTCGTCCGCGATATGAGGCCCCATCCGGTTCATCACATAGCCCACCGACACGCCCGCCTCCGGGTCGGCGAGCCCGCAGGAACCGCCGAAGCCGTCATGTCCGAAAGCCCGCGGGTTCGGCCCGTACGAGCCGTTCGCGCCGCTCAGCCACAGGCCGAGACCGATCTCCGTCTCATGCCCGAGCCCGGCGCCGAGCACCAGGTCCACGCAGCTGCCCTGCCCCTCACGCACCCGCTCGGCCGCCTCGGGGGACAGGAGGCGATGGCCGCCGTACGAGCCCCGGCCCGCGAAGATCCCGTACAGCGCGGCGACCGCCCGCGCGGTGCCGTGACCGTTCGCGGCCGGGATCTCCGCGGCCCGCCACTCGGGCGTGTTGGCCTCACTCGCGCCCACCAGCGGATTGGCCAGCGCGGCGAGCGCCTCCGGCCCCAACTGGCTGAAGATCGCTGCCTGTTCGCTGCTGGACGCGGCCGGCGGATGCACCAGCTCGGCCGCCCGCCCGGCCTCCTTCTCCGGCAGCCCGACGGTGAAGTCGATCCCCAGCGGCCCGGTCACCTCCCGCTCCAGAAAGGCCCCCGGCAACAGCCCCGAGACGCGGCGCACGACCTCACCGACCAGGAAGCCGTAGGTGAACGCGTGATACCCGGACCGCGTCCCGGGCTCCCACCAGGGCGCCGTCGCCGCGAGCCGCTGCGTGGTCAACTCCCAGTCGTACAGCTCCTCCAGCGAGTGCGGCTCACGCAGACCGGACAGTCCCGCCCGGTGCGACAGCAGATGCCGTACGAGGACCTTGTCCTTGCCGGCCGCGGCGAACTCGGGCCAGTACGCGGCCACCGGCGCGTCGAAGTCCAGCAGCCCCCGGTCGGCGAGGATGTGCGCGCACAGCGCGACCGGCCCCTTGGTCGTCGACCACACATTGACCAGCGTGTCGCGCTCCCAGGGCCGGGTGCGCGCCGCATCGGCCCAGCCGCCCCACAGATCCACGACGGTCGTGCCGCCGACGCTGACGGCGACCGCGGCGCCGAGCTCCGCCCGCTCCCGGAAGTTCTCCTCCAGTGCCGTCCGCACCACCGCGAACCGCTCGTCGCAGTGACCGTGAACCTCTGGTTCGCGCTCCGCCATGGGGCCCTCCGTCGTCCGCCGGAAACCCGGGTCGCCACGCTGCGGCCCGGCTCCCTGAACGTACCGACTGGTCGGACTGGAGGGAAGCTCAGAGGAGGAACAGCTTCCCGGCAGGCTCCTGGTGACCGTCGGCCGTATGCCAGTAGTCCCGCGTCTCGACGGCCAGGCCCGCCCCGTCGAACCGCACGAACACACAGCCTGCAAGGGCCGAGGCGACACCGTCCTCCTCGGCCAGCACACGGAACTCGGCCACCGCCACCCCGTCCTGGCCCACGACCGGCGGCGAGAACCGCACGTCCGTCACCCGCTCCCGGGCGAACGACCACCGCAGATACCCGGCCAGCTCGCCCCGCCCCCGGTGCGGCTCGCGGAACGGCATCGAGCGGTGGACGCACTCCTCGGCATACAGCTCAAGGAGCGCGTCCACGTCGTGCACCGCCCACCCCCGCTCCCAGACGCGCACGAAGCGTTCGGCGGCCTCAGGCGTATCCATGCCGCTCGCTCCTCACACGTACGACCGCAGCCACTTCAGCTTGGCCGCCTCCTGGAAAGGCCCACCGCCCTCATGGTCGTTGAAGTCGTACACCTCGATCGCCTTGTCGTCGTGCGCCCAGGCGTTGAACGCGGCGAAGACGGTGGACGGAGGGCAGGTCTGGTCCTCCAGGGCCGCCGAGAACAGGGCGGGGGCGCGACCGCGGGAGGCGAAGTGGACGCCGTCGAAGTAGGACAGGGTGCGCAGGGCGTCCGCGGTGCGGCCGCGGTGGGTCTTGAGGAACAGGCCGATCTCACGGTACGGGTGCCGGTCCGTCACCGTCGCCGCGCGCGGGTAGTCGCACAGGAACGGCACGTCCGGGGCGACCGCGGCCAGATCCGGAACCAGACCGCCCACCGCGATCGTGATGCCGCCGCCCTGGCTGCCACCGAGGGCGACCGTGCGGGAGGCGTCGGTCAGAGGGTGTGAGCGGGCCGCCTCGACGGCCCGCACCGCGTCCGTGAACACCCGCCGGTAGTAGTAGTTCTCGGGCGCGTCGATGCCGCGGGTCATGAATCCGGGGTAGGCGGGCGCACCGCCCACCGGGTCCGCGGTGCCGCCGCCTCCGCCCCAGCCGCTGCCCTGCCCGCGCGTGTCCATCACGAAGTGCGCCCGGCCCGTGGACGCCCACAGCAGGTGTTCGTGCGGCAGGCCGCGCCCGCCGCCGTAGCCGATGAACTCCACGACCAGCGGTATCGGCTCCTCGGCCGCGGCGGGCAGCGTCAGCCAGCCCTTCACCGGGTGCCCGCCGAACCCCGCGAACGTCACGTCGTACACGTCGACCGTCGTCAGGCCCGTGTCGACCGGTTCGAAACGGGCGTCCAGGTCGTGCTCGCGGGTCTCCTGCAGGGTCTTGGACCAGAACGCGTCGAAGTCCTCGGGCTCGACGGACTCGCTGCGGTAGTCGCGGAGCTCGTCGAGGGGGAGGTCGAACAGGGCCATGTAGGACCGCCTTTGCGAAGAGACAGTTACCAAGGGACACTGCGGATGATCACACCGTACGTGGGTCCTCGGACGACTCGCCAGGTCTTTCCGGCCGTACCTGTCTACGATGGGCGCCATGACGTCAGCCGTGGATCTGCTGGTCAAGGACGCCGGTCTGCTGGTCGTGGACGGGGAGAGGGAGATCCCGGGCGGCTGGGTGGCCGTCGGCAATGGTCGGGTCACCGCCGTGGGCACTGCGGGGACCGAGCCCGAGGCCCTTACGACCGTCTCCGCGGCCGGACGGCTGGTCACTCCCGGCCTGATCAACACGCACCATCACATCTACCAGAACCTCACGCGCTCCTACGCCCCCGCCGTGCGCGGCACCCTCTTCGACTGGCTGACCACCCTCTACCCGCTGTGGTCCGCCCTCGACGAAGAGGCCGCCTACGTGTCGGCGTATGTCGGCATGGCCGAACTGCTGATGGGCGGCTGCACCACCTCCTCCGACCACCTGTACGTCCACCCCCGCCCGCACCTCGTCGACGCCGAGATCCGCGCCGCCCGAGACATCGGTTTCCGCTTCCACGCGACCCGCGGCTCCATGACCCGCTCCGTCGAGGACGGGGGACTGCCGCCCAGGAGCGTCACCCAGACCGTCGACGAGGTGCTCGCCGACAGCGAGCGGCTGATCAAGGCCCACCACGACCCGGCGCCGGGCGCACTGATCCGGGTCGCGCTCGCGCCCTGCTCGCCGTTCTCGGTGACCAAGGACGTCATGACGGCGACCGCGGAACTCGCCGAGCGGCACGACGTACGCCTGCACACCCACCTCGCCGAGGACCACGACGAGGACACCTACTGCCTGGAGACCTACGGCTGCCGGCCCGTGGAGTACTTCGAGGACTGCGGCTGGATGAGCGACCGCACCTGGGTCGCCCACTGCATCTACCCCGACGACGACGAGCTCGGCCGGCTCGCGGCAGCGGGCGTCGGCGTCGCGCACTGTCCCAGTTCCAACATGCTCATCGGCGGCGGCACCGCGCGCGTCAAGGAGATGCGCGAACTCGGCCTGCCCGTCGGCATCGGCTGCGACGGCTCCGCCTCCACGGACCACGCCTCCCTCTGGATGGAGACGCGGGGTGCCCTGCTGCTGGGCCGCTACCGCGGCGGCCCCGGCGCGATGACCGCACGCGACGCCCTCGACATCGCCACCCGCGGCTCGGCCCAATGCCTGGGCCGCGCCGACGAGTTGGGCCATCTGCGCCCGGGAGCCTGCGCCGACCTGGTCGTCTGGGATCTCCACGAGGTCGCCCTCGCGGGGGCGTTGAGCGACCCCGTCGAGGCGTGGCTGCGCTGCGGTCCGGCCCGTGCCCGGACGACGATGGTCGGGGGCCGGATCCTCGTCGACCGGGGCGAACCGGTGCTACCAGGCCTGACGGACGCGCTGCGGGACCACGGGCGGATCGCGCGGAGGATGCAGCAGGAGGTGTAACCGGAGGACCTGAGCGGACAGAGCGATGCAGAAGCCCGCGGGGCCCGGGTCGGTGGCGGGGCACGTGTGGTCCAGCGTGACGCCGATGGCGGTGCCCC
This sequence comes from Streptomyces sp. NPDC051172, assembly GCF_040682555.1. Taxonomy (NCBI): domain Bacteria; kingdom Bacillati; phylum Actinomycetota; class Actinomycetes; order Kitasatosporales; family Streptomycetaceae; genus Streptomyces; species Streptomyces sp. NPDC051172. The sequence continues at coordinate 8,088 of NZ_JBFBBE010000082.1, read as the reverse complement.
GATGCGGCGCCGGCCCGGGGCCGGAGGTCTTGGCGTTGTCACCGCTCGGCTCTCCGCGCCCCGTCGATGTCCCAGGGATGCACGGCGACCAACACCGCCTGCTCAGGCCGAACGCCGACGCGTTCGACGGCGTGGTGGTAGGCGGCCGGCGACGGTTTCCAACCAGAACGTGGCGGACTCCGGCCGTCTCAACTACGGCCACTCGCGCACCCTCCCGCTGCCCGCCACCTACGTCATCGACCGCAACGGCTCGGGCCTTTCACGTCAACGTCGCCTGGTTCAAGGCTTGTTCGCCCTCGATCGAGACGGGGGCAAGCAGGCGTGGTGCCGACTCGGCCCATCGCCGTCCTGGCAGGATGGCTGCATGGAACGTGTGCTTGGAATCGGTGGTTACTTCCTGCGCGCCGCCGATCCGGCGGCCCTGAGCGCTTGGTACCGCGACTGCCTGGGTCTCGACGCCGACGAGAACGGTCTGTGGCGTCCGGAGGCCGGGCCGACGGTCTTCGCGGCGTTCGAGTCCGAGACCGACTACTTCGGGTCCCGCACCCAGTGGACCATGCTCAACTTCCGGGTCCGCGACCTGGATGCGATGCTCGCGCAACTGCGCGCCAAGGGAGCGGACGTGGCCGAAGAAACACAGGACATGGAGGGCGTCGGCCGATTCGGCTGGGTCACCGACCCTGAGGGCAACAAGATCGAGCTGTGGCAGCCCATGTGAGCGCGCCGCGTCCCTGGCAGGGAGTTCAAGCGGCGCGGCGCCGCGGACGTACTAGGAATCGACATCTCCGGCGAAATGATCGCTGCGGCAAGGAAGTTGGAAGAGCGCGATCCGCTCGGTGTGCGCTACGAGGTCCACGAACAGTGTCTGCGGGCGGCCTGGTTCGGCGAGCCGACCTGGGTCCCGCTGAAGGTCTCCGACGCCGGCGTGCGCACGTTCGGCGCGGATTTCTGGGCGGACTTCACCGCCAACCCTCCGCTTGAGATGCTGCGCTGCCGCGTCTGACGAACGACCGGACACCCGGTGGTCTGCCCGCGGCCGTCCTGGCGGGCAGGTCTCCGCGTGCGTCACGCCCGGCGCCGCGTCCACTCCGGCTCGGTCCGTGCCCACTCCCGTTCCCACTCGGCCGTGCGGTGCCCGGTGGACACCCGGCGTACGACCGTCTGTGCCAGCAGCACACAGGTGGCTGCGCCGCCTGCCGCGCAGATGCCGATGGTCGCGGTGTGCTCCCAGACCTGGGTCTCGCCCGGCGGCGGGGGAACGGCCCTGCCCTCGGCGTCGAACCAGACGTCGACCGTGTCGCCGTGCTTGGTGCCCGCCGGAACGCGTGCGTTCGCGGTGTGCGTGCCGGTCGCGTCCATCCAGCGGACAGCCACGCGGTACGAATGATCCCGGCCGCTCTGCACCGACGGCAGCCTCTCGGGTGTCCCGCCGAAGACCTCGGCCCGCACCCGGTGGCGTTCGGCGCGCTGCGCCGCCGCCAGGGCCCGCGCCTCGTCATGGGCCCACCAACCCGCGAGCGCTCCCGCCAGTGGCGCGCCCACGAACAACAGGACGGCGACGACCAGCGTCGTCCACGCCTCGACCACGTCCGACCGGCGCCGCAGCGGATTGCGCCGCCAGCGCCAGCCGCACACCCGGGTTTGCATGTCCACCTCCTCGCCGTCGCCGGAGCCGGAGGGGCCGTATCGCCTTTGGTCCGTATTGTCCCTCCGCGCCGCGTGTCCGCGCGAGCGCCCAGGAGAATCGGGTACCCAGCCCACGGGAGATCGCTCAATCTCCTGGGCCGCCGGCCCTTGGGAGCGTCAGCCGAAGCGCTCGATCCGGATCCGGTCCACGGGCTGGCCCGCCTCGACGAGCAGTCGCGAGGCGTGCTCGGCGAAGGCGTTCGAGCCGCAGACATAGGCCTCCCACCCGCCTGGGGGTTGCTCGGCCAGGAGCGGTGCCAGATGTGCGGCGGTCATACGTCCCACGGGCGCGCCGGCCGGTGCGCGGCGCGTGAACACGGGTGTCGTCTCGGCGCCGAACTCCCGAGCGTAGATGAGCTCTTCGGGGCTGCGTGCGGACACCAGCAGCCGCAGTGGCACGTCCAGCCCGCGCGCCCGGTGGTGCCGCACCATCGACATCAGCGGTACGACCCCGGAGCCGGCCCCGAGCAGCAGCGCGGGCCGGTCGCCCGGCCAGGCGAAGAAGCCGCTCAGCGGGCCGCGCACCTCGACCTGGTCGCCGGGCTCGGCCACGGTGTGGAACCAGCCGGAGACCTCGCCGCCCTCCACATGGTCCAGGGTCAGTTCGATGTGCCCCGGCTCGTCGGGCGCGGACGCGATCGAATAGTGGCGCTGGGCCACATAGCCGTCCGGTGCGGTCAGCCGCAGCATCAGGTGCTGGCCGGGCAGATGCCCCTCCCAGTCGGGCACCGCGAAGCGGAAGGTGGCCGCGTGCGGGGTCTCGCGGCGGATCTCGGTGAGCGTGGCGGTCTGCCACACCGAGGCCGCCCGGTTGCTCACGGCGATTCTGCCGGGCACCGCGAAACGGGTCGGGGGAGTGAAACCGGGGGAACCGGAAGAAGGGGACGGCTGCGTCAGTTGCTCAGTCACCGGAGTACCGCTGCTCCTGCCAGGGGTTGCCGCGCGCGTGGTAGCCGTTCTGTTCCCAGAAGCCCGGCTCGTCGTGGTCGAGGAGCGTCAGGCCCGCGATCCACTTGGCGCTCTTCCAGAAGTACAGGTGCGGCACCAGCAGCCGGGCGGGACCGCCGTGCTCGGGGGCGAGGGGCTGCCCGTAGTACTCCCAGGCGATCCAGGCCCGCCCGCCGGTCAGGTCCGCGAGGGGGAGGTTGGTGGTGTAGCCGGTGTGCGAGTAGGCGACGGCATGGGTGGCCGACGCATGGGGGCGCACCTCGTCGAGGAAGGCGTCCAGGGACACGCCCGTGAACCGCACCCCGAACTTCGACCAGCTCGTCACGCAGTGGATGTCGCCCTCGTACGACGACGCCGGCAGCGTGTGCGCCTGCTCCCAGTCCCAGGTGTGCGGCTGTTCCACCAGGCCGTCGACCCGGAAGGTCCAGTCGGCGGGCGCCAGTTCGGGAGTGACCTCGGCGGACAGGACGGGCCAGTCGTCGCCCGCGTCGTACTGACCGGGCGGCAGGCCCGGATTGCCGACGCGGGCGCGCCCGGTGAAGCCTCGGGTGACGTTCATACGGATCCAGCGGGACGGAAGTGATTGCTGACGCATTCAACGGTACGTGCTCGTCAGGCGTGCTCCCGTCCCGGGTCGGCCCGCGATCGTTAAGGCCGTATGAAGACTCCGGCGTCCCGGGAATAGCCGGTGCCTGATCGTCCTTGCGGACTGGTGCCGGAACCGGTGCCCCGTACAACCGGTGACCTGGCGGCAGCGAAGGAGAGTGGGAGCAGATGCCCAAGGCGTACGTCTTCACGCGCTACGGCGGACCGGAGGCCGAGGCCCTCGTCGACGTGGACCGGCCGAGCCCCGGCCCTGGTCAGGTGCTGGTCGCGGTGCGTGCCGCGGGGGTGAACCCCGTGGACTGGAAGCAACGCACCGGCTACCGCCGCTCCGGCGAGAGCGGCGAGCGCGACTTCCCCGCCTACTTCGGCAACGAGGTCTCCGGCGTCGTGGAGCAGGTCGGCGAGGGAGTCGAGGGGTTCGCCGTCGGGGACGCGGTCTTCGGCCGTCCCGTCCTCGGCGGGTACTCCGAGTACGCGCTGCTGTCGGTCGACCTGATCGCGCACAAGCCCGACGCGCTCTCCTTCACCGACGCCGCCACCTTGCCCGTCGCGGCCGTGACGGCGTACGACGGAATCCGCCAGCTCGACCTGCCGGCCGGCGCCACCCTCCTCGTGACCGGCGCGGGCGGCGGGGTCGGTGTCGCGGCGGTGCAGATCGCCCGCGCGCTCGGTCTGCGGGCTCTTGGCCTCGCGAGCGAGGCCAAGAAGGACTTCGTCGCATCGCTCGGGGCCGAGCACGTGGCATCCGGCCCCGGCTGGACCGGACGCGTACCGGGAGGTGTCGACGGTGTGTACGACCTGGTGGGCGGCGACGTCCTGGAGGAGGCGGCGACGCTGCTCACCGACCGGACCAGGCTCATCACGGCCGGGGCCCCGCCCGAGGTCGTGGAGAAGCTGGGCGGCGCCCGCGTCGCCCGGGCGTGGACCTCCGAGCGGCTCGCGGCGGCGGCCGACCTCGTGGTGCGCGGCGACCTGGACCCCCACGTGACGCAGACCTTCCCGCTGGAGCGGGCCGGCGAGGCGCTGCGCGCCGTTGAAGAAGGCCACACCCGTGGCAAGATCGTGATCGAGGTCGCCAAGTGAGCCACGTCCTGGACAACCCCGCCCTCGCCTCGCTGACCGGTCCGCACGCGCACTTCGCCGAGCGGCGCGGACGGGTGCTGCGCTACCCCGCCGATGTGTCGCCGTGGCTTGCGCTGCCCGACGATCCCGGCCCCGATGACTGGGCCGACCTCGCGGCGCTCGCGGGCCCCGGGGCGGAGGTGCCGCTCGCCGGCTACTGCGGCGAGCTCCCTGCGGGCTGGGACGTCACCTTCCATGTGGACGGCGTGCAACTCGTCGACGACGGCATCGCCGCCGCACCGGACCCGGAGGCCGTCCGTCTCGGCGCCGCCGACGTGCCCGAGATGCTCGACCTGGTCGAGCGCACCAGGCCGGGCCCCTTCCTGCCCCGCACCGTCGAGCTCGGCACCTACCTCGGTATACGCCGGGACGGCGCCCTGATAGCGATGGCGGGGGAGCGGCTGCACCCGCCGGGCTGGACCGAGATCAGCGCGGTGTGCACCGACCCCGCCTTCCGCGGCGAGGGCCTCGCGACCCGGCTGATCCTCGCGGTGGCCCATGGCATCCGCGAGCGCGGCGAGAACCCGTTCCTGCACACCGGCGCGGGCAACACCAACGCCATCCGCCTCTATGAGTCCCTCGGCTTCCGGCTGCGCCGCACCACCGCGTTCCTGGCGGCCCGTGCTCCCGAACCCCTCACGGACGAAAGGGAGTTGGCGACCTCTTAGCCCTCCCCGTCCGGTGGCGTCCAGGCGTTGTAGCGCACGAGACAGTCCGCGAACCGCCGTAGATCCTCCTCAGGCCACTCCGCCAGCCGCTCCCGGAAGGCCGCCCGGCGGCTGTCCGTGACCTGGGCGAGGATCCGGCGCCCGGCCTCGGTCAGGTGCAGGACCTGGACGCGGTGGTCGTCCGGGTCCAGGCGCCGCTCGATGAGCCGGGCCTGCTCCAGGGCGGCCACCTGGCGGCTGACCGTGGACTTGTCCAGGGCGTAGTGCGCCGCCAGGTCGGTGGCCCGGCAGCCGCCGCTCTCCTCCAGATGTCCGAGCAGCGTGTACGAGACCAGCGACAGCTCGGGGTGCATACGGCCCGCCGACGCGCGGGCGCGGCGGGCGAAGGCCGTCATCTCTCGCTGGATCGTCTCCACGGCTTCGTCTGCTTCCACCGGGCCTCCCTCGTTCACCACGGAATACCATCCCACCGCACTTGGTTGTATAGTACAACTTGAAGACAGAGTTGTATAAGCAAACCATCTGGAGGTTGTGAGCATGAGGTCTCCGGCCCTGCGCCACGTGATCACGCACCTGATCACCCCGCTGCTGATGTGCATCGGCATGGGACTCGCGTACATGGGGGCGTTCGTCACCCCGGAGCCCCACCACCTGCCCGTCGCCGTCGTCGGCTCCGGGCCGCATGCGAAGGTGTTCGCGCAGACCGTCAAGGACAAGGCAGGGGACAGGCTCGACGTCCGCACGGTCGCCACCCGCTCCGAGGCCGTCGGCCTGCTCGACTCCCGTGACATCACGGGCGCCTACGTGCCCAGCGCGAAGACGCCGGAGCTGGTGGTCGCCAGCGCCGCCTCCGACATGGACGCCACGGCCGTGGAGAAGGTCTTCACGCCCATCGCCGCGGGGCAGGGCGTCCCGCTCAAGGTCACCGACGTGGCCGCACCGGTCGAGGACGACCCCACCGGGCAGGGCCTGTTCTTCCTGCTGATCGCGCTGAGCATCGGCTCCTACGCCTCTGTCGCCGCGCTCGGTGCCGCCGGCGCCGCCCTGCCCATGCGGCTGCGGGCCCTGCTGGCACTCGGCGTCTCCGCCGTCGTCAGCGGTATCGGTGCGCTGCTCGCCGGGCCCGTCTTCCACCTCGCCCACCACGACCTCGCGAGCCTGTGGGGGATGGCCTGGCTCTACTCCGCCGGCATCCTCTTCGTCGGCGTCGGCCTGCACACCTTCCTCAAGCGCTGGACCACCCTCGCCATGATGGTGCTGTTCGTCATGCTCAACTTCACCAGCTCCGGCGGACTGTTCCGCCCCGACCTGCAGAACGGCTTCTTCGGCACCCTGCACGCCTTCTGGAACGGCGCCGGATTCGTCGAGGGCGCCCGCAGCCTCCTGTACTTCCACAGCGACGGCCTGTCCCGCAACGTAGGGACGCTCACCGTGTGGCTGCTGCTGGGTCTCGCCGTCACGGCGATCGCCGCCGCCCACGAGCGTGCGCGTGGCCGGGCCGAGGGGCCCGTGACCGCCGCCGCGCCGGTCCGCGTGGCCGAGGAGCAGAAGGCCGGACTGAAGGCCGAGGAGGAAGCGGAGGAAGAGGTCGAGGAGACGGTCGGCGTCTGACGCGTTGCGGTAATGTTGGCGCCCGGCCGTGGAAGCTCCCGGCCACCGAAGACCGAGGAGGTGAGACCCATTACCGCTGTGTCAGGTCGGGTGCTCACCCCTCGAGTCGACGCGGGCCGTCGGCAGTAGGCGACCGCGAGAGCGCCCTTCGCTTACCGAAAGGCTCTCGGCATTCATGCCTCCCTTGTCTCCTTCACCTTCCTCCCTGCCGTCGCCCTCCACCCGTGAATCGGTCGTCGTCGCGCTGCGCGCCGCGGGCTGTGTCTTCGCCGAGGACGAGGCGGAGTTGATCCTGGCCGCCGCGCGCACGCCCGAGGAACTGTCCGCCCTCGTCGACCGCCGGGCCTCCGGAGTTCCCCTCGAACTCGTCGTCGGCTGGGCCGAGTTCCGGGGGTTGCGCATCGCCGTGGGACCCGGCGTGTTCGTACCCCGCCGCCGCACCGAGTTCCTCGTCGAACAGGCCCTCGCCCAGGCCCCCGAGGCATCCGTCGTCGTGGACCTGTGCTGCGGCTCTGGCGCCGTCGGCGCGGCCCTGGCCACCGCGCTCGGCCAGGTCGAACTGCATGCCGCCGACATCGATCCGGCCGCGGTGCGGTGCGCCCGCCGCAATGTCGGTGCCGTCGGCGGCCGGGTCCACGAGGGCGACCTGTTCGCGGCGCTGCCGGACGAGCTGCGGGGCCGTATCGACATCCTCGCGGCCAATGTGCCCTACGTTCCCACCGGCGAGGTCGGCCTGCTGCCCGCGGAGGCCCGTGACCACGAACCGCTGGTCGCGCTCGACGGCGGCGCGGACGGACTCGACGTCCTGCGCCGGGTCGCCGCCGAGGCGTCCCGCTGGCTCGCCCCGGGCGGCTGCCTCCTGGTCGAGACGAGCGAACGGCAGGCAGCGGCGGCCGTGGACGCCTTCACCACCGGTGGGTTGAGGGTGCGCCTGGCGGCCTCCGAGGAGCTGTACGCCCATGTCGTGATCGGTGTCCGCCCCTGAACCCGCCTTTGCGGATTGGACACCGCTCCCGGTCAGGCGGAAGGGGAGAGCTGTTCGCGCACCCATGCCGGATCGGGGTTGGTGTGCGGTCGGCCCGCCACGACGACGGTCGGTACGGTCTCGTTGCCGTCGTTGGCTTCCCGCACCGCCGCCGCGGCAGCCGGGTCGCGCCAGATGTCGACCCAGTACAACTGGCGGGCGCTGCGGCCCAGTCGGAGGCGCAGTCGCAGACAGTACGTGCAGCCGGGGCGCCAGAAGACGACCGGCCGGCCGTCGACCGCGCTGCGGCGCTGTGCCTCCGGCCAACCGATCGACCGCGGGAAGACCAGGGGCGAGTTCACGCCCGCGAACGCCACGAACACCGCCAGGAAGGCCACGGCGGCGGGGGGGGGGCGGGTGGGGCTGGTCCCGCCCGCCGACACCGCGCGCCCGCGCCCCCCCCAGAAAGACACGGGGCCAAGA
>NZ_JBFBBE010000081.1:24273-42459 GCF_040682555.1 Streptomyces sp. NPDC051172 | reverse complement strand
ACGAGATCGTCGTACGACGGACGACGCTTCGACAGGCCCACGAACAGACCAACGATCCGATCAGCGGCAGGTCACACGACCTGCTGAGCAGTCACAACTGGAATACATCGCGGCCGTGACCCGGCTCGGTTCACTGCGCCGGGCCGCGGAGGAACTCCGCCTTTCCCAGCCCGCGTTGAGCGAGACGGTGCGCAATCTGGAACGGGAACTGGGAGTCGACCTGCTGGAGCGCAAGCGGTCCGGGGCGACGATGAGCGCGGAGGGGCGGGAACTGCTGCCGCACATCATCGATGTACTGGACGCGGTGGACCGGCTGCGCAGCGCGGCGGGGGAACAGCACAGGATCAGCCGGATGGTCAGGGTCGGCACGGTGAACGCCGCCACGGTCCCGCTGCTCATCCCGGCCGTGCAGGCCTTCCGCACGGCTCATCCGATGACGCAGGTGGAGGTCGTGGGCGCCCAGCAGTCCGAGATCCACCGGGCTTTGCTGGAGGGGGGTTTCGACCTCGGTCTGGTGAACCATCTGGACAGCGACGATCTGCCCGCCGACTTCGAGAGTACCGAACTGCTGCGCGGACGCCCGGTGTTGTGTCTACGCCCGGACAGTCCGCTCGCAGCGTCGTCCGCCGTCACGGTGGACGATGTCCTCGATGGTCCGGAGCCGGTGATCGCGATGCGCTCCGGCTATGTCATGCACCGCTATGCGCACCGGCTGCTGCGGGGCCGCTCCCCCGACTTCTCCTTCTCCACCGACGGCGCCGAAATGGGCAAGCTGATGGTGGCGGAAGGACTGGGTGCCACACTCCTGCCGGACTTCAGTGTCATCGGCGACCCGCTGGAGCGACAGGGCTCGATCACCTACCGTCCGATCGCCGACGACTCCACCGAGGTTCTCCTGATGCTGCAGCGCCGCCGCGCCGTTTCCGCGCCCCGGGCCGCCCAGGACCTCTACGAGGTCTTCGCGCGCCGAGCGCGCGAGCTGGGCGGCTCCCTGACGTGAGCGGGCGCCGGGTCAGTCCTCGTCGGCCGGCACCACGACGAGAAACGCGTCCGACTTGAGGTCCATGATCACCGTCGCCGGCCTGCCCTCGGCGCGGCAGCGCGCCGCGTACTCCTCCGCCGGCCACGATCCGCGCGGAGCTCCCGCAGGAAACCGCTCCAACACCTTCGCGCCCATAGCGGCAGCCACCTCCACTTGCGACATGCGGTTACAACCCTCCATGGTCCGCATGCCCGCTATCTGTGCAGACATGTGCGGGAGCCGGAGGCGTGTCCCACAGGCACTCCTTCCGCCCCCAGCAACCCGCCGACCACTACACATAAATATGAAATAAGAGCAGAATGGACTTACGCGGCGCTTACCCGCATACCGCATCAGACGCGGTCAGGCCTGCGAGTCAAAGGAGACGAGTCATGGCCAACGTCTCGCCCACCAGCAGGGGGGACATCACCACCCACCCTGATGTTTCCGAAATGCGGGATCGCTATGCCCGCATGCTTGGCGGTCGCGATGTGACGCTCTTGGACGGACCGGTGTTCCTGCTCGGTCTGTACTGCGCCGTATCCCCGTGGGTACTCCACTACACGACGAGCCAGCCCCCGCTGGTCACGCACAACCTCGTCGTCGGCATCGCGATCGCCCTGCTGGCCCTCGGATTCACCCGGGCCCCCGAGCGCATGTACGGCCTCAGCTGGGCGTTCTGCGCGGTGGGCGTCTGGATGATCATTGCACCCTGGGTCGTCGGCACCAGCCCTGACACCGGTGTGGCCCTCAACAACATCATCATCGGCGCGCTCGCCGTGATTCTGGGGCTGATGTGCGCCGGTACGGCGGCGAGGAGCGCCCCCAGGCCGTAGGAACGGACCAGGAAAGGACGGCATGGCGGCCGGTCCGCGCTCTGCGCGGACCGGCCTTCCCTCGTCCCGTCACCCGTTCAGTGGCCGGGCACCGCCCAGGGCTGCTGCGGCAGTGGGCTGCCGGTCTCCAGCAGCGACTTGAGGTTCGACAGCACCGCCGGCCAGCCGCGGGACACGTCCGACAGCGCGCCCTCGTCCCAGAGGTCCTCGTGGGTGACGGTGAGGCGGACGATGTCCTCGTGCGGCGTGATGTCGAAGGTCACCCGGGAGTGCTTGTCCTCCTGCCCCTCGTTCTGGGGGTCGACCCAGGTGGTGACCAGGCGGGTGGGGGGTTCGCTCTCCACGACGGTGCCGACGACGTCGGCGACGCGGGAGCCGTCCGTGCGGACGTGTTCCCAGCGGGAGCCCTCCCGCCAGTCCGATTCGTTGCGGTGACCCCAGTAGGCCGCGGTCAGGTCCGCGTCGGTGAGTGCCTCCCAGACCTTCTCGGGCGTGCTTCGGATGTAGGTGACGTACACGTAACTGGGTTTGTCGGTCATGGTGGCTTCCTCGGCTCGTCGTTTGACGGCGCTCAGCGCGCTCAGGCGCGGGCGCTCGAACTTGTCGATCCACCGCTCCTGGATCTCATGGAGCGGGACCGGGTTGAGGTAGTGCAGCTTCTCCCTCCCCCGCCGCACCGTGCCGACCAGGTTTGCGTCCTGAAGGACACCCAGATGCTGGGTCACCGACTGGCGTGTCATCGCGATGTGCTCGCACAGTTCGCCGAGCGTCTGACCGTTCTGCTGGTGCAGTCGGTCCAGCAGCCGTCTGCGGGTCTCGTCGGCCAGCGCCTTGAAGACCTTGTCCATCCCGGAGTCACTCCCTGATCGCACACTCAACGTTATGCAGGCAATTACCTGCATGTCAAGGAAGACGGAACCGGATGCCGCCCACTGCGGAACTTCCGGTGCGGTCCCGCGCCCCCAAGGGGCGCGGGGAACTGCGCGACCAGCCCCCACCGGCCGCGGTTTCATTACGCGCCCGCGGGCTCCGCGTCCGAGACCGCCGTGGCCGCCAGATACTCCTCCGTGATCTCCTTCGGGCCGAACGGCCACACCTTCTCGAAGCGCGCCCAGAGCACGTAGGCGACGCAGCCCAGAGCCAGCCAGGCCAGCGACCATTCGATGGGATGGCGGCCGGGCGAGTTCTTGTCCGCGTAGCCGTAGATCACACACCAGCCGACGAACGCGACGATGCTCGGCACCGGATAGAGCCACATGCGGTACGGCCGCTGCAGGGCCGGCTGGCGCCTGCGCAGCACCGTCAGAGCGACGATCTGGGCCAGCGCCTGCACGATCACCATCACCGTCGTCAGCAGCTGGATCAGTGTCGCCAGGTCCGTGTGCCGCCCGATCAGGAAGCCCACGGCCGTGATCACGCCCATGGTCGCCAGGCCCAGCATCGGGAAGCGGTGCTTGGGGTGCAGTTTGGCGTAGGGGCGGAAGAAGACGCGTTCGCGGGCCGCGTCGTACGGCACCCGCGAGCCGCCCAGCAGGCCGGTGAAGACCGAGGCGAAGGCGGTGATCAGGATGAGGACGGTGACCGTGTCCGCCGCGCCCTTGCCCCAGGTCTTCTCCAGGACCGCCGAGGCCACCGACGTGGACGCGATGTCGTCCGGGTTGCTCATGCGGTGCCAGTCGATCACGCCGAGCGTGCCGATCTGCAGCAGCAGGTAGATCGCCATGATGCCGAGGATGGAGAAGATGATCGAGCGCGGCAGGATGCGCCCGGGGTCCTTGATCTCGGCGCCCATGTAGGCCGTGGTGTTGTAGCCGAGGTAGTCGTAGATGCCGATGGTCAGGCCGCCGGCGAAGCCCAGCCAGAAGTGGTTGCTGCCCAGGTCGAAGGCGTGCGCCGGGTAGGTGAAGGCGAGGTGCGTGCTGAAGTCCGTGGCGGCGGCCAGGATGACCAGCACCACCGAGGTGATCATGACGGCCCACATCACGGCGGTGATCCGGGCGATGTGCTCGATGCCCCGCCACAGCAGGATCACGACCAGGGCGATGATGCCGAGGCCGATCAGGTCGCCGGAGCTCTGCCCGAGATGGGGGGCGAGATAGCCGAGGTACTGGACGAAGCCCACCACACCGGTCGACATGATCAGCGGGATGAACAGCATCGCCGTCCACACGAACAGGAACGGCATCAGCCGGCCCGTGCGGTACTGGAAGGCCTGGCGCAGATAGACGTAACTCCCGCCGGAGCCGGGCATCGCCGCGCCCAGCTCGGCCCACACCAGCCCGTCTGCGAGCGCGAGCAGCGCACCCGCCACGAAGCCGATCACGGCCTGCGGGCCGCCGAACGCGGCGACCATGAGCGGGATCGTGACGAACGGGCCGATGCCGCACATCTGGCTCATGTTGATGGCGGTGGCCTGGAACAGGCCGACGCGACGGACGAAACCACCGTTGGGTGGCGGACTACCGGGCATGAGGACTCCTGAAGCACCGGGCGCTGGGCTGTCCATGGCTGACCTTGTCCGGCCTTGGCTCGCCCGGCGAGGCTGTTGGCCGATAAAGTTAAGGAGCCTTACTTGATGCGTCAAGAGGCTCCATCGAACAGCTCCTCGCATACGTGAGAATGGTGCGATGCTCGCCAGTGACGCCCCAGACCAGCAGGAACAGCCCTGGAACCACCGGCGGCTGCGCAGCACCAACGAGCGGTTGCTGCTCGACCGGCTGCGCAGCGGCGGCGCCGCGTCGCGTGCCCAGCTGGCCCGGGACACCGGCCTGTCCAAGCCGACCGTCTCCAGCGCACTCGCCGCGCTGGAGGCGGCCGGGCTGGTCCACGAGGTCGGCACTCTCGCACCGGAGCGCGGTCGCACCGCCGTCCTGTACGCGCCGGACCCGGCGGCGGGTTACGCCCTCGGCATCGACGTCGGCCGCAGCTGGCTGCGGGTCGCCGTCGCCGACCTGGACGGCGCCGTCGTCGCCCGCTCCGACGTGCGCAACCGGGCCCGCAGCTCGGGCGCGATGGCGGATCTGGTGGTGGCGACGGCCCGTCAGGTGGTCGGCGGCTCGGGCGTGGCCGCCCAGGAGGTGGTGCATGCGGTGGTGGGCACGCCGGGCGTGTACGACGAGCGCCGGCGCCGGGTGCGCTATGCGATGCACCTGCCGGGCTGGGGGCGCGCCGGGCTGTTCGACCGGATGCGGGAGGAGCTGGGCGTCCCGTTGGAGGTGCACAACGACGCCAATCTGGCGGCGCTCGGCGAGTACACCTACGGAGTCGGCGCGGGCAGCCGGCTGTTCGCATACATCCTGATCGGCACCGGTCTCGGCATGGGCGTGGTCAGCGAGGGGCGGCTGTTCACGGGGGCGCACGGGCTGGCCGGGGAGATCGGGTTCCTGCCCTGGCCGGGACAGCAGAAGCCACAGCTGCTGGAGGACGCGGTCTCGGGGGTGGCCGTGGTCGAGGCGGCGCGCCGGTTCGGCATGAGCGGGCAGCTGACCGCGAAGGCGGTGTTCGACGCGGCCCGGCAGGGAAACGAGGCCGCGGTCAAGGCGGTTCAGCTGGAGGGCGAGCGGATCGCCCACACGGTGGCGGCGGCCGCGGCCGTGCTCGACCCGGATCTCGTGGTTCTGGGCGGCGGGGTGGGCCACAGCGTGGACCTGCTGCTGCGTCCGGTGCGCGAGCACCTCCGGTCGCTCACCCCGCTGCGGCCCAAGGTCGTGCCCAGCCGGCTCGGCGAGGACGCGGTGCTGCTGGGTGCGGTGGCCACGGCGCTCGGGACGGCGCGGGACGTGGTGTTCGAGCGCCGTTCGGCCGGGTCCTGACCAACTCGGCTACGGGCCGCGGTGATTGACAGGGTCCGCTCGGCGCCCCTAGCGTAACCACCGTTAGTAAAGTTTCCTAACTTTACGAAGGGCTGGAGACTCCGTGAACAGACACCGTCTCGCCACGGCCACCGTAGTCCTGGGTCTGTCGGGTTCCCTGACGACCAGCGCCTGGGCCGGACCCCATGACCGAGGGTCCGCCCCGCCGAGGCGGGTCACCCGCGTCTTGTCCGAGCCGGGCAGCACGACCGCGCTGACGGGCTACACGATCCAGTCGACGGCCAAGATCTCCGATCCGCCGGCCGACATCTCCTCCCCCGGCTACCCGACGACCGGCTGGTACCCGACGGGCTCCCGTTCCACCGTCCTCGCGGCCCTGCTCGCGAACGGCGTGTACGCGGACCCGTTCTACTCGACCAACCAGCAGAAGATCCCCAAGGCCGACTTCCAGGTCCCCTGGTGGTACCGCTCGGACTTCACGGTCGCCGACACCTCCGAGCGCACCTACCTCGACCTCAGCGGCGTGATCCCGGCGGCCGACGTCTACGTCGACGGCCACCAGGTCGCCACGGCACAGGACGTCACCGGCGCCTACACCCACCACGAACTGGACGTCACTTCACTCGTCCGCTCCGGCACGAACACCGTCGCCTTCCGCATCCGGCCCAACGACCCCGACAAGAACCTGACCATGGGCTGGATCGACTGGCTCCAGCCACCGCCCGACGGGAACATGGGCATCGTCCGCGACGTGCTCGTCCGCCGCGGCGGCCCGATCGCCCTGCGCGACGCGCACGTGGTCACCAGGCTGGACGTGCCCTCGCTCGCCTCGGCCGACCTGACGGTGAAGGCGCAGGCCCGCAACGACTCCGATGCGCCGGCGACCACCACGGTCTCCGGCAGCATCGGCACGACCACCTTCGAGAAGACCCTCACGCTGGCCGCACACGAGACGAAGACCGTCAGCTTCACCCCGTCCGAGGTCCCCGGCCTGCACGTGACCTCCCCGAAGGTGTGGTGGCCGGCCGGCATGGGCGGACAACCGCTGTACGACCTGAAGCTCACCGCGTCCGTCTCCGGCACCGTCTCGGACACCACCCAGCAGACCTTCGGCATCCGCGACGTACAGGCACCACTGAACTCCGACGGCGCCCGCCAGTACCGCATCAACGGCCGCAGGCTGCTGATCAAAGGCGGCGGCTGGTCACCTGACGAGTTCCTGCGCTGGGACCGGACGTACGTCGAGGACCGGCTGAAGTACGCCCTCGACCTCGGCCTGAACACCATCCGCCTCGAAGGCCACCTGGAGCCCGACGAGTTCTTCGACCTCGCCGACCGCTACGGCATCCTCACGCTGCCCGGCTGGGAGTGCTGCGACAAGTGGGAGGGCCAGGTCAACGGCAGCGAGCCCGGCGACAAGTGGACCGCCGCGGACTACCCGGTCGCCAAGGCGTCGATGGCCGCCGAGGCCGCCCGGCTGCGCGACCACCCGAGCGTGATCTCCTTCCTCATCGGCAGCGACTTCGCACCCGACGCGACGATCGAGAAGAACTACCTGGACGCCCTGAAGGCCGCCGACTGGCCGGTCCCGGTCATCGCCGCTGCCTCTGCCAACTCCTCGCCCCAGCTGGGCAGTTCCGGCATGAAGATGACCGGCCCCTACGACTGGATCCCACCGGACTACTGGTACGCCGAACGCGAGGGCGGCGCCACCGGCTTCAACTCCGAGACCAGCGCGGGCCCCGACATCCCCACCCTCGACACCCTGCGCCGCATGATGACCCCGGCCGAACTCGACACCCTCTGGAAGAACCCGGACGCCAGGCAGTACCATCGCTCCCCGTCGTCGACCTTCGGCACCCTCAAGCTCTACGACGACGCCCTCACCGGCCGCTACGGCGCCCCGACGAGCCTGGCCGACTACGTCCGCAAGGCGCAGCTCGCCCAGTACGAGAACGTCCGCGCCCAGTTCGAGGCGTACGAGCGCAACGCCACCGACTCGTCGAAGCCGTCGACCGGGGTCGTGTACTGGATGTTCAACAGCGGCTGGACCTCGCTGCACTGGCAGCTGATGGACCGCTACCTGGACCAGGGCGGCGCCTACTTCGGGGCCAAGAAGGCGAACGAGCCGCTGCACGTCCAGTACTCCTACGACGACCGCTCGGTTGTCGTCGTCGACAACCGGCACTCGGCCGCCTCCGGGCTCACCGCCCGGGCCACGCTGTTCAACCCCGACGGCACGCAGAAGTACGACAGGACCGTCACCGGCGTGAAGGTGAGCGGGGACGGCGCGCACAGCACCGCACTCGCCCTGCCGGCGTCGGTGTCCGGACTGGCGGCCACGTATCTGATGCGTCTGACGTTGAGCGACTCCTCCGGCAAGGAGGTCAGCCGGAACGTGTACTGGCTGTCCACCAGGCCCGACACCCTCGACTGGGCCCACACCGACTGGTACTACACGCCGACGACCAGCTACGCCGACCTGACGGGCCTCAGCGCGATGGCGCAGGTGCCGCTGTCGGCGACGGCGTCGACGGAGGTGTCCGGCGAGACGGCTACCACGACCGTGACCCTGCGCAACACCGGCAGCGGGAAGACGCCGGCCCTGTTCACCGACGTCCATCTCGTCGACACGCAGGGTAAGCCGGTGCTGCCCGTCGAGTGGTCGGACAACGAGGTCGGACTCTGGCCGGGCGAGACGGTCACGTTGACCGCGACCTACCGGACGGCGGATCTGCGCGGGTCGCTGCCGCGGGTGCGGGTCTCCGGGTGGAACACGGCGGAGCGTACGGTCCCGGCCGCATGACCGTGCGGGGCCCGGCGCGGAGACCGGGCCCCACGGGCGTCAGCTGACGTTGAGTGCCGTGTCGTCGATGACGAAGGACGTCTGCAGCGTGGAGCCCTCGGTACCGGTGAACTTGAGGGTGACGGTCTGGCCTGCGTAGCTCGCCAGACTGAAGCTGCGCTGGGTGTAGCCGCCGGCGGCGTTCAGGTTCGAATACGTCGCCAGAGTTCCCAGCACGGTCCCGGAGCTGTTGAGCACCTGGACCTTGAGCGTGTCGTAGGCCGTGCTGGTGCTGGTCTCCGCCGTGTCGACGTGCAGATAGAAGCTCAGGGCGGCGGTGGTGCAGCCGGACGGGATGGTCACCGACTGGGAGAGCGTGTCGGTGGTGGCGGTGCCGTAGCCGTCCAGCCAGGCGTAGTACGAGCCCGTACGGGCCGACTCGCCGCTGGAGTTGGTGATGACGCCGCTGGAGGCGCTCCACGTGCTGTTGCCCGACTCGAAGCCGTTGTTGCCGAGGAGCTGGGCGGCGGTGCAGGTGCCACCGCCACCCCCGCCGCCACCGCCGCCGCTGCTGCCGTCGCCGGCGAGCCAGGCGGTGGCGTTGAGGGCGAGGGCTGCGTTGGTGGCGCTGGAGTCGTTCCAGCCGTCGTAGAGGGTGTTGCCCGACTGGCCGGTGCCGTCGTCGATCGGCGAGCTGTCGCCCCAGAAGGCGACCCGTCCGCTGCCGAAGGTGCTGGTGAGGAAGAAGGCGCCGGTGTTGCCGGAATAACCGGTGCGGTACAGCAGGCCCTTGACGGAGGAGTTGTCCGAGGGCTTGAGAGTGGCAGTGGTGCCGTTGGCGATGAGGCTCTTGGTGACGGTGCCGAAGGAGCCGTGCAGCACGGGGTTGCTGCTGTCGCTGATGGCGGCCGGGTGGTCGGAGCTGATGTTCAGCGAGTCGATGGAGAAGCCGAACGGGTCGGTCGAGTCGACGCTGTTGTTGGTCATCAGGTCGTTGAGGATCTGGACCGCGTCGTAGCCGTCGTTGTTGCGGTCCGCTCCGGTGTGGTCGGAGATCATGAACAGTCCGCCGCCGTTCTTGACGAAGGTCATGATCGCCGTCTTCTCGGCGGTGGTGAAGAGGGTGTTGGGCTCCGGCAGGACGAGCGTGTCGAAGTTCGACAGGTCCGTGGCGGACGAGCCGCCGTAGGTGAGGGCGCTCGTGGCGGTCTTGAGGCTGTAGCTGCCGGTCTTCTGCAGGGCCACGCCCCACGAGGACAGTGCGCCCGTCCAGTCGGCCTCGGAGGACGGAGAGGAGTTCTCGCCCAGCGGGTCGGGCTTGCTGGTGGAGATGATCCAGTCGGCGTTGCCGGCCTCCTCGGCGTGACCGTCGTCGAACAGGACGCGGTGCGTGGTGGCCGCGTGGGCGGGTGTGGCGATGACGGTTGCCTGGGCGGCCGCGGCTGCGGTGAGCAGGCCGAACGCGGCCAGGGCGGTGGTGAGTCTTCGGCGGGATCTGGTGAGTGCGAGCATCCGGCGTACCTCCGTGTGGGGTTGGGGAAGAGCGGGCGGTGCGGGGCCGGAACTACACGCGTAGACACAGGGCATCTGCGCGCGTAGACATTCGGCCGCACCACTGGCGGCGGCCGATTGCTTGAACCGTACATGGCAGAAGTGGGGCTGAACAGGAGTCGCCGGGCCCATCGGACGGAGATTGACCCGGCGTTGACCCGTGGTTGAAGCGGAACGGACTGTCCCCCGCGGCAGTGGGCATCCGGATAGTGCGGGGGCCTTGACAAAGAGGGGCGAAGATGGAGATCTCAGGCATCATCAGTGCCATCGTGATCGGCATCATCATCGGTGTGCTCGGCCGGCTGGTCGTCCCGGGGCGGCAGCACATCGGCATCGTGCTGACGATCCTCGTCGGCATCGTGGCCGCACTGATCGGATCGGCGATCGCCCATGCCTTCGGCGTGGCAGACACCAAGGGCATCGACTGGATCGAGTGGCTCATCCAGATCGGCCTCGCCGCGCTCGGCGTCGCTGCCCTGGACCGTTCGAGGGCCCGCCGCTGACCCGACAACCGCGGTGGCACACCGGCCAATTCGAGCCCGGGCCGGGGCGCTGCGCGCCTCGCCCGGGTGCCGTCGGCGCTGCCCCGTGGCTCGCGGAGAGGGCTCGCGGAGACCTGCCGAATTGCGCGTTCCGCATCCTCTCCCCGGCCAAGCGTGTGGGGCAGCGGGGCCCCGGAGTCAGGCCCGCCGACGCGGCTCCCCTCGGCGGTCGGCGGGCCTGCCGCCTCGACCGTGCACCCTCAGCGGGAGAGTCGGGCACATCGGGAGGCTGTCCCCCGGGGCGGCTGTTTCCTCTCCAGAGGTTTCCAGCCGGAGTGGCCCGTGAGGCGGGGCCGTTCGGCCCTGGACAAGGGTCCGAACGGCCCCGGAGTTGGAATTCACCGTCGAGCCGCCAGCGCGGCGAGCCCTTCGCGGCTGGACGGGTAGCGGGGCGTCCAGCCCAGTTCCCGCTCCGCCTTCGCCGAGGACACACGCATGCTGGTCAGGAACATCATGTGCGCGTACGACATCGGCCTGGTGAACCACAGCGGCACCGTCATCGGCTTGGGCAGGCCGAACTGCTCGGCCACGCACAGGACATGGGCCCGGAACCCGAGCGGGGTGCGGTCGGTGATGTTGTACGCCTGGCCGGCGCGGCCGTGTTCGACGGCGGCGGCCACCGCGCGTGCCGCGTCGGTGAGTTCGGTCCACGGCAGGACCCGGCCGTGGTCCGCGGGGGCGGGCAGTTGCCGCTTGCGCAGCATGGGCAGGATGGCGTCGGTGCCACCGGGGCCGTAGAACAGGCCGAAGCGCAGCGAGATGCCCGCAAGACCGGTGGCCTCGAAGGTGAGTTGTTCCTTGATACGCATGCCCTCGACGTGCCGTTCCAGCTCCGGTGTGGTGCCGCGCGGGCCGAACGGGTCGTCCTCGGTGATCACATGCTCGCCGAAGTCCCCGTAGCCATAGCCGAAGACCATCGACTCACTCACGAAGCGCTCGGCGCCGGTGGCCTGCGCGGCCTCCACGAGGTGCGCGGTGCCGGCGATGCGCAGCGCGTCGGTGGCATGCATGTCGCGGTGGCGCATGGGCGCCTTGCGCAGGGCGGTCGCGGCGTGGATGACGGTGTCGAAGTGCTGTCCGTCGACGGCGCGCAGCAGCGCGTCACGGTCCATGAGGTCGGCCCGGACGCCGTTCGCCGGTCCCCGGCCGAGGCCGGTGACCTTGTGGCCGGCCTCGGTCAGGACGCGGGTGATGTGAGCGCCGAGGATGCCACTGGCTCCGGCGAGGAGGATGCTCTGGTTCTTCTGGTTCGTCGTCATGACCGTGCGACGGATCGGGCGGCCGCGGATGTGACATCGTGGTGGATGCGTCCCCGGCTACGGCACGTAGATGTAGGGCGTCGTCGTGGTCAGGGGCTCGAAGCCCAGCCGTTCGAGGATGGGGCGGCTCTGACTGGAGGCGTCCACCTGAAGGTAGCGGTAGCCGCGCTGCGCGGCGGCGCGGGCGCGGTGGGCGACCAGGGCACGGTAGATGCCGCGGCCGCGCCAGGCCTCGACGGTGCCGCCGCCCCACAGGCCGGCGAACCGGGTGCCGGGCACGAGTTCCATACGGGCCGCGCTCACCGGCTCGTCGCCGGCGAGGGCGACGGTGGCGAGGACCGTGTCCGGCTCCCCGGTGAGCTGGGCCAGCAGTTGGTGGCGCAGGCGGGAGCCGTCGGTGCCGAAGGCCTTCTCGTGCACGTCCACCACCAGGTCGACGCCCGCCGCGTCGGTGACCGGCAGCAGACGGATGCCCTCGGGCGGCTTGGCGTCGACGTCGAGGCCGGCCACCTCGGCGATCATCAGCGCCTCCTCGGGCTCCGGCTCGAATCCGGCGGCCCTCAGCCGCTGTCCCAGATCGACCGGCCGGTCGTGCCCGTACAGCTTCCACTCGAACTCGCGGCCCAGGCCGGAGAAGTACCCGACCTGCTCGGCGATCGCCGGGTCGGCGCCCGTCTCGTCGAGACCGGACCAGACGACGGCGTTCCAGCCGTGGGCCGAGGAGACGTGGCGGACCACGCCTCCGACCCGCTCGACGCGTGCGTCGGGGCCGTCGGGCCGGGCGCCTTCGCGCATGTCACGGTCGAAGAGGGCGAGCACCCCGGCATGATCCATGTGCTCACTCCAGCATCCGGGGGCGGCTGCGGCAACAGGTTTACGGGCTCCCCTTCGGCCGTACCGCCGCCAGGTATGCGCTCAGCCGGTCCCGGTTGCGGGCCAGGCAGTCGATGCGCGCCTGGATGCGGTCGAGATGGGCCTGGAGCAGTGCGGCGGTCTCGGGGGTCAGGCATTCGCCGGGCAGCAGGATCTCGTCCGGGCCGGACAGGTAGGGCAGGATCGCCCGGATCATCTCCGTGGTCAGACCGGAGTCCAGCAGCCCGCGGATCTGCTGGACGTCCTGGACCGCGGGCTCGCCGTAGTCGCGGTAGCCGTTCTCGGTACGGTCGGGGCTGAGGAGGCGCTGCTCCTCGTAGTAGCGCAGCAGCCTGGTGGGGACACCGGTGCGGCGGGAGAGTTCGCCGATCTTCATGGCCGCCTCCGGGGTCGCCCTTGCCTTCACACTGATGTGAAGGTCCGAGCATGGTCGCATGTCCACCACATTCATGGCCAAGGGCACCGCCATGCCTGTTCCGCTGCCGTGGCCGGGGCTGCTCGCCCTGTCCACGGCCGCCTTCACCGCCGTCATGACCGAACTGCTCCCGGCGGGTCTGCTGCCCCGGATGGCACCGGCGTTGGGTGTCTCCGAGACGCGCGTCGGGTTCCTGGTCACCGGGTACGCCGCCGCCTCCTTCACGGCGGCGATCCCGCTCACCGCGCTGTTGCGAGGGCTGCCCCGGCGACCGGTGCTGACCGGCGCACTGCTGGGGTTCGCGGTGAGCAATGCGGTGGTCGCGCTGTCGTCGTCGTACGGCCTCACCTTTGCGGCACGGCTGTTCGCCGGGTGCATGGGCGGTCTGCTGTGGGCGATGCTCGTCGGGTACGCGGCCCGGATGGTGCCGGCCGAGCGGCGGGGACGGGCGATCGCGATCGTGCTGGCCGGGATCACGCTGGCCCTGGCCCTGGGAGTGCCGGCGGGGGCCGCGCTGGCGGGGGCGCTGGGCTGGCGGACGGCGTTCGGGGTGCTGGCCGGGCTGGCGGTGCTGCTGGTCGGCTGGGTGCGGTGGCGGGTGCCCGGGTTTGCGGGCGAGGCGCCGGATGCACGCCTGCCGCTCGCCGGGGTGGCGCTGCTGCCGGGGCTGCCCGCCGTCCTGTCCGTCACGCTGCTGCTGCTCCTCGGACACCAGGTGATGTACACATACGTCGCCCCGTTCGCCGCGCACGCCGGTTTCGGTCGTACGGATGTGGTGCTGCTGGTGTTCGGGGCAGCCACGCCGGCCGGGATCTGGATCACCGGGGTGGTCGTCGACCGGCATCTGCGGGCCACGCTGCTCGGCGCACTCGCACTGTGCGCGGCCGCGATGCCCGTCCTCGCCCTGTACGCCCGCGCGCCCGCCGTGCTGATGGTCTCGGTCGCGCTGTGGGGCGTGGCGTTCGGCGGTGCGCCCACGCTGATCCAGACCGCGCTGGTCGACGCCTCGGGTCCCGCCCACGCGGACGTGGCCACCTCCTTGCAGACCACCGTGTACAACGCGGGCATCGCCGCGGGTTCACTGACCGGCGGTGTGACGCTGGAGAAACTGGGCCCGGGGGCGCTGCCCTGGACCGCACTGCCCCTGATCACGGCGGCCCTCGTCACCGTGGCACTCGCCCGTCGGCACGCCTTCCCGACCAGACGAAGCGCGCAGGCCCGTACGCCACGGTGGTGACGGCTCGGTGCCTCCTCCCGAGATGCACTCGTCCGGCCGCAGTGCCTACGATCTAGAAAGCCAGGACGACCAGACCAGGTGGACGGCCCGGTCTCCTCCAACGGGGGGAGGCGCTTGCCCTTGCTGCCGGCAAAGCGGCTGATGGCCGCACATATGGCGTTGGTGGCTGCCGCCACGGCCGTCTACCTGACGGTACGCACCGCGCGCGGCCCCGTCTGGGCCGTCATCGGCCTCTCCGGCACCGCCGCCGTGCTCATCGGCAGCAAGGTCAACCGGCCCGCACACCGCTGGCCCTGGTGGGTACTCGCCGCCGCACCGCTCACCTTCGTCGCGGGCGGCACCTACTACAACGTCGTCGAGGAGTACTTCCACGCCTCCAACCCGTTCCCCTCCCCCGCGGACGCCTCCTGCCTCAGCACGTATCCGCTCCTCGCCATCGGGCTGTCCGGCCTGGTCCGATACCGCTGGGCGGGCCACGACCTGCCGAGTCCGCTCGACGCGCTGATCATCCTCGGTGACGTCCTGGTCCTGGCCCTGCCGGCACGGCTGCTGACGCCGAATCCGGTCGACCGGCACAACCGGTCGGTGCAGTACCTGGTCGTGGGGACGGTGACACTGCTCGGCTTCGACATCGCCTACGGCATCCTGCAACTCGACGAGACCTGGCAGGCGGCGACGGTGTCGGCCTCGGGCTGGATGGTGTTCTGCACCGCCCGGGGCCAGGCCGCGCTGCGCCCGGGCATGGTGCAGCCGACCGCCGCCCTGCCCCAGCAGGGCTCCGCCTCGACGGTCTCGGCGGTCCGGCAGCAGGAGGTCGCGCGGTCCTGCGGGGCCGCCGTCGACCTGCTCCTGGGCACCATGGTCGGTCACCGGACCCTGCTGCTGCCCGCCGAACGCGCGCCGTATCACGCGCAGATCGTGCACGCCCGCGACCTGGGTACGGACACCGGTGCCGAACTGGACGAAGCGGCAACCGTCCTGGTCTGCCTCATGATCCCGCCCGACCGCCCGTACGGAGACGTCCCGGTCGTCCTGCTGGTCGCCGGACCGGCCGAGACGCTCGCCGAGAGGCGGGGCCCGATTGAGATCGTGGCCTCGCACGCGGGGCCGGCCATGGAGCGGATCGCCTTGCGCCAGGAGATCGTCCGCGGGGAGAGCGAGGCGTACTTCCGCACGCTGGTGCGCAACACCTCGGACGTCATCCTCATCGTGGAGGACGACAACACCATCCGGTACGCCGGCCTCTCCGCGGCGACCGTCTTCGGCACCAGTGACGTGGCCGGCGAATCGCTCCCCGACCTCGTCGGCCCGCGGGACCGGCACCGTGCGGCGCGTGAGCTGACGGTTCTCGAAGGCGCACTCGTCGCTGCTCGCCTTCCTCGCCCTGGCCACGGCGCCGGCCGGGCTGGAGGTCGACGACCGCCGCGGGGACGTGCTGCGCGCCGAGCTGCACCGCAGGGCCGGCCGGGTGCGGGAGCACCTCGACGGACTGGACGTCGGGACGCTGAACACGGACCGGCTGCCGACCATCGAGATCCCGCCGGGCGACGCGGACGACCTCGACGCGGTCGGGGCGTTCCTGTGGGAGGAGGGCATGTACGTGACGCCGGCCGCCTATCCGCTGGTGCCGCGGGACCGGGTGGGCTTCCGGATCCAGATCACGGCACTGAACCGGGACGAGGGCATCGAGCGGCTGAACGGCACCCTGACCCGGCCGGCCGCGCGGTTTCCGCTGAGTGCGAAGGTCTGAGACGGCCATGAAGACGCACAACGACGACGTCGACTGGGACCGTTGGCCGGTCGCGGACTACCTCGCGGAGAACTACCGCGATCTGCGCCCCTCCGACGCGGCGGTCATCACCCACCACTCGGCGTTCTACCGCCGCTTCGCGCCGGGCTGCATCGAGCGCTCGGTGGAGTTCGGGGCCGGACCCAACCTGTATCCCCTGATCCTCGCCGCCGCCGCGAGCCGCCGGATCGAGGCCGTCGACGCGGGGGCGAGCAACATCGCCTACCTGGAGCGCCAGATCCAGTGCGGCCCGGACGCCAGCTGGCTGCCGTTCCATGCGCTGTGCCGACGCCTCAACCCCGGTCTGCCGGCCACGCTGGCCGGGGCGCTCGCGCATGTCAACGTCGTCCACGCGGACGTCAGGGAGCTGGAGCCGGCCGGGTACGAGCTGGCGTCCATGCACTTCGTCGCCGAGGGCGCCACCGAGGACTACGCGGAGTTCACGGACTTCTGCCGCGCGTTCGTCCGCTGCGTGGTCCCCGGCGGGCACCTGGTGGCCGCCTTCATGGAGAACATGCCCACCTACCGCATCGGGCCGGTGTCGCGCTGGCCGGGCTGCCCGGTGGACCCGTCCATCGTGACCAGGGTGTTCACCCCCATGACCCGCGACCTGTCCGTCTGCCACATCGACGCCGACCCGACCCTGCCGGACTACGGGGACTCGGGGATGGTGCTGCTCACGGCGGTGGCGCGTTAGCCGAGTTCCAGTGTCGTCACGCCGAAGACGCGGTCCTGGGCGTAGGGGCGCACGGGGCCCGTGTACATGCGGGCCGTCTCGAAGGAGGGAGTGAGCCCTGCCCGTTCGGCCAGGGCGATGCCCGGCGCGTTGGTCTCGGGCACGTCCACGGCGATCTCGCTGCCGGCCGCCTCGGCGGTCAGGGCGGTGAACAGGGCCTGCGCGTCCTCGGCGGTGTCGGCGAAGAGCGGGCCGATGCGGAGCGAGTCGTGGCCGGGGCGGATCACTCCGTAGCCGGTGACACGGTCGCCGGTGCGGCGGACGAGGGCGCGGTGTCCGGTACCGGTGAGCCAGTGGGCCAGGAAGCGGGGGCGGTCGGCCGGGTAGCAGGCGCTGTCGTAGGCGGTGAGGTCGCCGAGGTCGGTCTCCTGCGCACGGTGCACGCCGGCCGGGGCCTCGGCCGCGGGCGCGGTTCCGGTGAACCGGACGGTGCGGTGGGCGAGTTCGAAGCCGGAGCGGCGGTAGTTGTCCTGCTGGGCCACGACCCCGTCGAGACCGATGGTGCGGCTGCCCGCGTGGGCCAGCGCGGTCTTCCAGGTGGTGAGGCCGTGGCCGCGGCCGCGCAGGTCGGGCCGGACGAGGTAGCAGCCGAGGAAGGCGTAGTCGGGGCCGTAGTTGACGACGGAGATCGCCGACACCGGTTCGCCGTCGATCCGGCCGAGGAAGAAGCCGTCGGGGTCCTGCGCGAAGAACGCCGCCTCGTCGGCCGCTCCCGGGTTCCACCCCTCGTCCGCGGCCCATCCGCTGATCACCGGCCAGTCCTCGGGCCCTGCCTGGGTGACGACGAGGTCTTCGAGGGCAGCGGAGGTCATGCGTGCGCTCCATTCCGTGATGGGTACGGCGGACAAGGGGCGCGGTGATCGACCGCGCCCCGCAGCATCCTTGCGGATCTTGCGGGGCGCGTCACGGTGTGATTGAGCCGTTGGCCGGGCGGGCGGGCTCAGCGCACCGCGCGTGGGCGGAAGCGGCGGCGGAGGGCGGCTCCACTCAGCACCAGGGCGGCGCTCGCCACGGCGGCGGGAAGTGTCGGGCCGGTGCCGGTGTGGGCGAGGGATGCCGCCGCCTGCCGTGGTACAGCGTGCCGGGCGGTCGCGGGCTGCGGATGCGCCCGGGCCGGTGCGGGCTTGGTGCAGTGGTGGGTGTGACCGCCGGAGGTGTTCGTGGACTTGTTGCCGTCGGCCGTGTTGCCGACGCCGATCACGTCGGCCGTGTTCCCGCTGACGTCGACCGGGACATGCACCGGGAGCTGGACGGTGTTGCCGGAGATCACGCCCGGCGAATCCTTTCCGCTGCCGTGGGCCGTGCTGCCGCCGGTGGAGGAGCCGCCCGC
>NZ_JBFBBE010000081.1:0-24174 GCF_040682555.1 Streptomyces sp. NPDC051172 | reverse complement strand
GTTGAGGAGCCCCACCACGTTCACGGTGTTCCCGCACACGTTGACGGGGACGTGCACCGGGAGCTGGACGGTGTTGCCGGAGATCACGCCCGGCGAATCCTTTCCGCTGCCGTGGGCCGTGCTGCCGCCGGTGGAGGAGCCGCCCGCGCTGTGCTTGCCGCCCGCGCTCTTGTTGCTGCAACTGTTGCCCGCGGCCGGGTTGAGGAGCCCCACCACGTTCACGGTGTTCCCGCACACGTTGACGGGGACGTGCACCGGGAGCTGGACGGTGTTGCCGGAGATCACGCCCGGCGAGTCGGCGGACGCGCCGTCCGGCGTGGCTCCGGCATACGCCGGAACCGTCAAGGCCATCGCTCCCGAGGCAGCGGCGACGGCGATCACACCGTTTCGGGTAACCCTTCTCATAGGTTCCCTGCCTTCCAGACATGGTCGCGGGCACATACCCGCGCCGGAGAAGCGGGCACTGGCCCGCACCGGATAAAACGCGAGGGAATCCATCCGAGTTATGGCTTATCGGGCTTTCACTCCATCGAGCGGCCCGATTGTCGAACGGGCGGCAAAACCGCCGTATCCGCGGGGAAGATGCGCACGGTAAGGCATCCTGCGCGGTCCCGCTCGCCCGGAGGCGCGCCCTGCGGCATCCGCTTATCGTGATCGAGGGCGCCGTTCTCCCGGTCCCCGGCGGGCGCCCCGGGAGGCATTGATGCTGGTCAAGCTGTCAACGCGGCCCGCTGTCCGACGCTTCGCCGTCACCGGAGCCGTAGGCCTGTCCCTGCTGGCCGCAGGGCTGCCCACGTCCGCCTCGGACGGCACCGGGCCCGACCTGTCGCGGTTCTACCGGCAGAAGCTCAGCTGGTCCGGATGCAAGGGCGACGACATGCCCAAGGACCTTCAGTGTGCCAAGGTCACCGTCCCCCTCGACTACGCCAGACCCACGGCGGGCACGCTCGACCTGGCCCTCGCCCGCTACCGGGCGACTGGCAGGAAGCGGGGTTCGGTGCTGCTGAACTTCGGCGGCCCCGGCGCCGGGGGCGTCAGCCAACTCGCCTACGGCGGCGAGGACTTCATGAGGCTCACGAACGGCTACGACGTGGTGACCTTCGACCCGCGCGGGGTCGGCAGATCCTCGCCGGTCAGCTGCGGAGACGGCTCCGAGGAGGCCCCGGCCGCGGCCGGCGGGATCGCGGAGAGCAGCGATCCTCGGGCCGCGCTGGGGCAGTTGAAGGAGGCGGCCGCCCAGTGCGCGAAGCACTCGGGTCCGGTACTCCCCCACATCGGCACGGTGAACGCCGCACGCGACCTGGACGTGATGCGTGCGGCGCTCGGCGACGAGAAGCTCAACTACCTCGGTTTCTCCTACGGAACCCGGCTCGGCGCCGTGTACGCGGCCGAATTCCCCAAGAAGGTCGGGCGGTTGGTCCTCGACGGAGTGGACACGCTGACCGAATCGATGTCCGAGCAGGGAGTGGTGGGCGCCGAGGGACAGCAGACGGCCCTGGACGACTTCATCGCCTGGTGCACCAAGGACATCGCCTGTCCGTTCGGCCAGGATCCGCGCGCCGCCCGGCAGCAGGTCGTCCGGCTCATCGGCTCCCTCGACAAGGACCCGGTGCCGACGGACTTCGGCCCGGATTTCACCGGGCAGGATCTTGTCGGGGCGATCAGCCAGGCGCTGTACAGCAAGGACCTGTGGCCGTCGCTGGAGCGCGCGATCGCCGAGCTGGTCGAGGACGGCGACGCGCGCGGGGTGATGGGTTTCTCGTCCGGCGGCAACGCACTGCCCTTCCGGCAGCACGCCGGGGGCGGCCTGGTCGACGAGAACGACGTCCCGCTCGACAATCTTCCGGCGGCGCTGATGGCGATCAACTGCGCGGACGATCCCGATCGCCCCGGCGCCGACCAGATCGTCAAGGACCTCGGCCGGCTGCGCGCCGAGTACGAGCAGGCCTCCCCGGTCTTCGGCCGCTACCGCCTCACCGAGCTGCTGATGTGCTACGGCCGTCCCAAGGGCACCGACTTCATCCGCGACCGTGTGCACGACGTCCACACCCCGAAGATGCTGCTCGTCGGCACCCGCGGCGATCCGGCGACGCCGTACCGCTGGACCGTGGAGACGGCGAAGCGGCTGGGCTCCTCGGCCGTGGTGCTCGACAACAAGGGTGAGGGCCACACCGGTTACGCGTCCTCCAAGTGCGTGCAGGGCAAGGTCGACGACTTCCTGCTCTACGGCAGCCTGCCGCCGACCGGCAGCTCGTGCGGTCCGGAGGACGAACAGACCCCGGCCACCTGACGTCAACTGTCCCAGGAGACCAGCTGCTGCAGTGCGCCTGCCGTCCGTACGAACCCGTCCTCGCCGAGCAGCGCCCGCAGTTCCGCGTCCAGACGGTCGACCTCCGGCTGTGCGGCGCGCAGGGCGGCGACGCCGGTCTCCGTCAACTCCAGCCTCACGGCCCGGTGTTCAAGGAGATGCTGCTGCTTGAGCAGGAGACCCGCCGCGGTGAGCCGTCCGACGAGGGCGGTGACGGCGGATTCCCGCAGGCCGAGGATGCGGGCCAACTCCTGCTGGGTGAGCCCGGGTTGGTCCTGCACGGCGAACAGCGCGCCGAGCTGCGCGGTGGTGACGCCGGCGACGGCCAGGCACCGGCGGTCGACCGTCGTGCGCAGCTGGTGCGCCGCTCGCTGCAGCAGGAAGTAAAGACGCTGATCAGGCTCGGACATGGGCCGATCTTGACAGACGGCACAAGCCCGCGCCACCCTCACTTCACTGGTGAAGTGAACTGAAGAGGTGAGCAGGACGATGGATCTGGACCTGGCCCGCAAGGCCCTCGCCCAGCAGCCTTTCAGCAGGCTGCTGGGCGCCCGGGTGACGGAGTTCGGGGACGGCGAGGCCATCCTCGAGCTGGACATCCGCGAGGAGCTGCTCCAGCAGTACGGCTTCGTGCACGGCGGGGTGCTCTCCTACGCGGCCGACAACACGCTGACGCTCGCCGCGGGCACCGTTGCGGGGGCGGGGCTGATCACGTCCGGGTTCACCATCGACTACCTGCGCCCTGCCACCGGCGAGATCCTGCGTGCGCACGGCCACGTGGTGCGGGCCGGCCGCACCCGTGTCGTCACCCGCTGCGACCTGATCACGATCGACACCACCGGGGCGCAGACCCTGTGCGCCGTGGCACAGGGCAACATCGCGGTGATCGAGCCGAACGGCGAGCAGCGGTAAGCGGGAAGCCGGAATTATTCTGATTGCCCAGCATGGCCGCCCCTAATGCCCTTTGGAGGAAACGGCCCTATCGTGCTTGGTATGGAGCACGACCTGAGTCCCTCAACCCTCTCCGAGCTCCGGCGCCCGCGCGCCTATCCGGCCGTGTCGGTGCTGACGCCCACACACCGCCGGGAGCCCGAAAACGCCCAGGATCCGGTCCGGCTGCGCAATGTGGTGGCCGAGGCCAAGAAGCAGCTGGAGTCCGATCCCGCGGTGACCCGCGAACGGCGCTCCGAGGTGGTCCGTCAGCTCGACCAGGCCCTTCAGGAGGTGGATCTCGCGCATGCCGAGGACGGCCTGGTGATCTTCGCCGCCCCGGGTGAGCACCAGGTGTGGTCGCTCGCCCGCACGGTGCCGGAGCGCGTGGTGCTCTCGGACACCTTCCTGACCCGCAACCTCGTCTCCGCGCACGCAGCCGAACGGCCGTTCTGGGTACTGTCGGCCTCCTCCGACCGGGTGACCCTGTGGAGCGGCGGCATCGACCGCGTCACGGAGGACCGGGCCGGCGGATTCCCCATGACCAGGCGTCCGGTGAACTTCGACGCCGAGCGGCAGGAGCGCATCGGCGACATGCCGAGCACCTTCCGCGACGAGGACACCCGCCACTTCCTGCGCGAGGCCGATGCCGCGATGGGCATGGTCCTGCGCGAGCAGCCGCGGCCGCTCTACGTCACGGGCGAGCAGGCGGCCCTGTCCGCCATGGACGAGGTCGGCAGCGTCACCAAGGAGGCGGTGCACGTACCGCACGGCGGCCTCGCACACGGCACGCCCGACGCCGTGTGGCAGGCGGTAGCGCCGAAGGTGGCCGCCGAGGCCCGCCGCAGCACCGAAGCCGTGGCCCGGGAGCTCGAAGCGGCCCGTGGCCGCAAGGCGTTCGCCGCCGGTGTCGACGAGGTCTGGCAGAGCGCCCGCGAGGGACGCGTGCGCCTGCTCGCGGTCGAGGAGAACCACCGCGTGACGGTGCGCGACGTCCTCGGCGGCCATCTGATCCCGGCCGAGAGCGGCGACCTGGACTCCCGCGAGGACATCGTGGACGAGATCGTCGAACAGTGCCTGGAGACGGGCGCGGACGTCCGCTTCGTCCCGGACGGGATACTGGGCGACGCCCACGGGATCGCGGGAATCCTGCGCTACTGAACGCCACCCGCCTCGAGGCGGGCCACCGCTCGCGCATTGGCCCGCGACCCGGGCACGGCACCGCTGGGAGACTGCGATCTCCTGGTGCCGTGCCTCGAGGAGATGTTCATGCAGGTCGCCGTGGTCACCTTTGACGGATTCAACGAGCTGGACAGTTTCATCGCCTCCGCACTGATCAACCGGTGCCGGAAGGGCGGTCTGGAAGCCTTCATCACAACGCCCGAGCCGGTGGTCACCTCGATGAACGGCGTCGAGGTGACCGGGCAGCGCCCCATGGAGTTCGTGACCGAAGCCGACGTGGTGCTGATGGGCAGCGGGGTGAAGACCCGGGACGTGGTCGCCGACGGCCGGCTGATCTCCCGGCTGCCGCTCGACCCCGCACGCCAGTTGATCGGTGCGCAGTGTTCGGGCGCCCTGGTGCTCGCCCGGCTCGGGCTGCTGCATTCCATGCCCGCCTGCACGGACAGGAAGAGCCGACCGTTCGTCGAGGAGTGCGGCGTCACCGTGCTGGACGCGCCGTTCCACGCCGAGGGGAACATCGCCACGGCGGGCGGCTGTCTGGCCTCGCAGTATCTCGCCACCTGGGTCATCATCCGCACCCTCGGGAAGGACGCCGCGCGCGACGTCCTCGACTACGTGGCCCCGGTCGGCGAGAACGAGCAGAGCGTCGAACGTGCCCTGCGTGCCGTCCGCGCGGGCGAGGCCGCACTGCGCTGACGGCCCGCGAACCGGCACCTCAGACACTGCCGAACAGCGAGTTCAGCCCCTCCTCGACGGCCGCGCCGATGTCCTCCTGCCCGGCCGCCACCACGGCATACGTGCGCAGCAGGAACCGGCGCAGGGCGGCGGTGTCGAACTGCAGCAGGGCCAGGCCGTAGGGAGAGTGGAACTCCACGACCGTACGGGCCTGTCCGCACGGCCAGATGTGCACGTCACCGCTGCCCGCGGGACGGCGCATTCCTTCTTCCAGCAGAGCCCGGCCGAAGGTCCAGGTCACTCCTGTGCCGTCCAGGGACACCTCGGGCGGGAAATCGAGGTGCACGGCCAGCGGGTCCGTGGCGGCATAGCGCAGCGTGGCGGGAACCGGGAGCTCCCGCTCGTCGGCGGTGATCAGACGGCCGCGGGCAGGCTGCTCGAAGGTGAGTTCCATGGTCGGTCTCCACTGCGGTCGGAGGTCGGCCGGATTTCCGGTGTGCTTGTACGACCCCGCAGAGGCGGTTTGCATTACGTGGAAGCGCTTGCGTTTTTCTGTGACCTGCGTCACTCGGCGAGACTTAGAACAAGTAGCCGTCGAACACGCGATTGAACGCGCATCGGAAATTCACAACAACCCTTCAAATCACGTACGCTGCCTACGACTTGACCCGCCGACGACGTACGCCATTCGCACCACACGACCACTCCGTGAAGACTGTGGCATATGCCAGAAGCACCACCGTATCGTGTGTTGCCAAATCCCTTACAGGGCGTCGCGCGCTGTGCAACAGTCGTAACGGTCCTTCAAGCCCCCTGCCCCGGTCGTACCGTCCCCGCATCGGAGTGCGTCATGCCGTCCCACCTCTCTGCGGATCACCCAGCCGCCCAGCCGCCAGGACGCGGCTCGGTCGAGGCCCTGATATCGCAGACGCGGCGACTCAAGGGCGACGTGGACGCCGTACGGCGGGACGCCCGCAGCGACGCCTCGGACCCGCAGGAGCGGTGGCAGCGCGCGCTGTGCGACCTGGCACTGCACCAACTCAGCGACCTCGACACCCACTTGGGGCAGCTGCGGGACGGCCCGCCGCCCGTGCCCTCCGCACCCCGGCACGACTCGCTGCTCAGCCGGGTCGGCAGCGCCGAGTGGAACCTGCTGACGGACGAGGCGAACTGGTCCGGCGAGCTCTACCAGATCCTGGGCCGCGACCCCGCCACCCCAGCACTCACCCTCGACGAACTGCCCTCCCTGGTACTGGACGAGGACCGCGCGAAGCTGACGGCGATGGTCACGGACTGCCTCGTCGACGCCAAGCCCATCGACGGCGAGTTCCGTATCGTGCGCCCGGACGACGAGGTGCGCACAGTGCACATGATGGGCGAGCCCGTGCTCGACACTGACGGCAGCACCGCCTCGATGTGGGCCGTACTGCGGGACGTCAGCGAACTGCGCCGCAGCCAGAAAGCGGTGAGCGAGACCCGTGACTCGCTGCAGCGCCACCAGCATCGTGCGCAGACCGAGTACCGGCTCGCGGTCGAGTTGCAGGAGGCCGTGCTGCCGCCGTGGCGCGGCTCCCTGCGACTCCCGCAGCAACGGCCCGAGACACTGGACCTGGCGGCGCACCACCTGCCCTCCTCGACCAGCGCCCTGATCGGCGGCGACTGGTACGACGCACTCGAACTGCCCGACGGCCAGACCCTGCTCAGCGTGGGCGACCTCACCGGGCACGGGGTGGCCGTCGCCTCGGGCATGGCCACGCTGCTGGGCGCCGTACGCGGCATGGCGATGGCCGGCACCGAGCCCGGGCAACTGATGTCCTGGCTGAACCAGTTACTCGACGCCACCGTGCAACCCGCCCTCGGCACCGCAGTCTGCTGCCGCTACCGCCCCGAGACCCGCACGCTGACCTGGGCACAGGCAGCACACCCCGCCCCGCTGCTGTTCCGC
This sequence comes from Streptomyces sp. NPDC051172, assembly GCF_040682555.1. Classification (NCBI taxonomy): domain Bacteria; kingdom Bacillati; phylum Actinomycetota; class Actinomycetes; order Kitasatosporales; family Streptomycetaceae; genus Streptomyces; species Streptomyces sp. NPDC051172. The sequence continues at coordinate 17,134 of NZ_JBFBBE010000081.1, read as the reverse complement.
AACGGGACGGGGCGCAGGCTGCACGCACCGAACGGCATCCTCCTCGGCGCGACCTCCCAGGCCACCTACCAGCAGGCGGAAGAGACCCTTCAGCCGGGCGATCTGCTCCTGCTGCACACCGATGGGCTGGTGCCCGGACGCAGGAGTACGGAGACCGTGACCGGGGAGCAACTCCTCGATCTCGCCCGCCGCTTCGACGAGGCAGCGACCGCGCAGGACTGCGTACGGATGGTCGTGGAGGAGTACGGCGAGGCCGACCGCGAGAACGATGCGTGCCTGCTCGTCGCCAAGGTGAGGTGAACCGCCCGGGTGACCTGGTGAAGTGAAGCAGCGAAAGCTGCACGGGCCCCCTATGCCCGTGCGCTGTTGCCGCCCTTCGCCGTCCTGGGCAACGCGAGTTTGATCTCCTCCCGCAACTCGTGGATCTTCGGGTAGCTGGAGTACTCGGCGGTGAGCCGGTACATCTGGCGCAGCCGGTCCCAGGTGCGGTGGGAGGAGTTGGATCCCATCGACATCAGAGCGAGGCGTGCATAGCGGTCGGCCTGTTCGGGGTCGTCGGCGATGAAGCACGCCGACGCCATGGACAGGAAGTCGAAGATCTTCGACCGCTGCCGTCCGTCGACCCTGAGGGCCAGCGCCTTCTCCGCGTAGTGCTGGGCGTGCACGGCCGCTCCCGGCTCGTGCTCGGCCAGGGTGCGGTAGGCCAGGGCCTGCATGCCGTACAGGTCCTCCTCCTTGAACATCTGCATCCAGCTCGGCGGTGGCACATCGCCCCGGTCGGAGACGAAGAGGTCCTCCGCCCGGCCGAGGGTGCGGCGCATCGCCTGGCCCTTGCCCATGGATGCCTGCGCCCAGGCCTCGATGGTGTAGAGCATCGCCCGGGTGCGCGGCAGCACCTCGTCGCCGGAGCCGGACTGGGCGAGCTTCATCAGGTCCAGTGCGTCGTCGGGCCGGCCCAGGTGCACCATCTGGCGCGCCGCACGGGAGAGCGCTTCTCCGGCGCGGGGCCGGTCACCGCCCTCTCTTGCGGCATGGGCGGCGATGACGAAGTACTTCTGGGCGGTGGGCTCCAGACCGACGTCGTGCGACATCCAGCCCGCGAGGACGGCGAGATTGGCGGCGACGCCCCACAGGCGTCGCTGGAGATGGTCGGGGTGACGGTAGGCGAGCATGCCGCCCACCTCGTTGAGCTGGCCCACGACTGCCTTGCGCTGCAGTCCGCCGCCGCGGGCGGCGTCCCAGGCCCGGAACACCTCGACCGAGCGCTCCAGTTCCTCGATCTCCTGCGACCCGATGGGGGCGGCCTCGTAGCGGTCGAAACCGGCGGGATCGGCGTGCAGGGGATTGTCGAAGTCGGGAGCGTCGGCGGAGAGGGTCGGATCGGTGTGCAGCCAGTCGTACATGGCGCTGCTGAGTGCGGATCCTGCAGTGAGCGCGACACCCGCGCCCACCAAGCCGCGTCGGTTGAGCATGAGGTCCATTCCCGTGAATTCGGTGAGGACCGCCGCGGTCCGCTCGGGCGCCCACGGCACACCGTCGGGATGTTCCACACTCCCGGCGTCCTGCCGTTTCCCCGCACGCCCGTGCCGGACCAGACCGAGGTCCTCGATGGTCACGACACGGCCGAGACGCTCGGTGAACAGAGCCGCCAGCACCCGCGGCACCGGATCGCGCGGGATCTCTCCCATGTCGATCCAACGCCGCACCCGGGAGGTGTCGGTCGACAGCTGGGGGTGGCCCATGGCCGCCGCCTGCCGGTTGACCAGCCTCGCGAGTTCACCCTTGGACCAGCCGGCCAGGCCGAACAGGTCCGCAAGGCGGGTGTTGGGTTGTCCGCTCACGTCAAGCCCCCAGGTTCTCGGCTGAGTTGACAGTAGCCCGGTGCAAGTTGCCGGGCGACTATTCGCCAGGGTTCGCCAGGGTTCGCCAGATGGTGTGCCACTGGGCATCGGGTGTCAGGTAGGAAAGCGCCACCCCGACCCGGTCGCCTTCTTGAAACAAGGGATGCATTCCCCAGGGTGCACCCGGGGCGCCGGGCCGGGCAGCGCATTGTCGTCGCAGGCACACGAAGGGATCTGTTTCGCCCATGTACGCAGCATCGTCCTCCGTGTCCGCCCCGCCCCGGTCGCTGCATTCCCGCCCGGCGGGCAGCGGCCCCTACCTCGATCCCGCCGCGCGTCCGGCGGCCCCCGCGCTCGGCGCGGCCCGGACGCGGCGCGTGCCGGGTCCCGGCACCCAACCGCTCAGCGGGAGACTCGACTTGTCCGGCCCCCAGGGCGCCCAGCTGCGTACGGCGATCGCGTCGGTGCACCGGATCTGTCCCGAGTTCGCCCCCGTGCAGGTGCTGCGCCGCAGCGGCCGGTCCGTGCTCCTGGTCGGTACGACCGGGCGCAGCACGGCCGTCGCCAAGTGTTTACTGGACCACTCCCCCGCATGGGCCGAGCGGATCCGCCATGAAATAGCGGCATACCGCTCGTTCGTCCGGCACCGCCCTCCGGTGCGGGTACCGAGACTGATCGCGGCGGACCCGGACAACTGCACACTGGTCATCGAGCGGATGCCGGGACGGGTCGCGGCACTGCAGCGGCACCCGGTCGAGGCCCCGCCCCGGGCGGACATCAGGGCGGCCCTCGGCGCGATCTGCCGGCTGAACGCGTGGCGGCCACCGGCGGGTACCTTCGACGCCCCGCTCGACTACGCGGCCCGTATCTCCCGCTACCACGAACTGGGGCTGCTCACCGACCGTGACATGGGCGACCTGCAGAAGCTGCTGCACGGCATCGCGCACTCGGCGGGCCGGCAGGGCATGGGCCAGTTCTGCCACGGCGACGCACTGCTCTCGAACATCCTGCTCTCACCGGCCGGTCCAGTGCTGGTGGACTGGGAGCACGCGGGCTGGTACCTGCCGGGCTACGACCTGGCCACGCTGTGGTCGGTGCTCGGCGACGCGCCGGTCGCCCGCCGCCAGATCAGCCAGATCGCGCAGTCGGCGGGCCCGGCCTCGCGGGACGCGTTCCTGGTGAACCTGATGCTCGTGCTGACCCGTGAGATCCGTACCTACGAAACAGCCGTGCAGCGTTCGATGCACGACACGACCCCGGCGGCTCCGGGAATGGCCCAACCGGGTGCTGCGCCGTCCGGCGAGGAACAGCGGCTGCTGCTGAGGCGGCTGCACGACGACTGCCAGATGGCCCGACGGGCCGTACGCGCGGCGGTCGGCACTCGCTGACGGGGACGAAGGTCCGCGGTACGCCCAGGACAGCGGCGTACCGCGGACCTTCGTATGTCCGCACCCGCGCGGCAGACCTTTCGGAAAAGCCCGCGCACAGGGCCATTGGTGTAAGCCACTGACGCCCCGCAGGCCCGCACACCGCCGCCGGGAAAGTCCTCCACGCTCGTGTTGACATGGGAAATCTCCTGCCTCTGGGCATGATTGACGGATCGTCGGCCAGCGGGTACCACTGACCCACCGCTCGGCCCTGCACGCCCCGCCACGCTCGTTCGTCCCAGGAGGCTGCATTGCGAGGATCTGCCACCGCCCCCACGTCCGCACCCGGCCACAGACGCGCCCGCAGAACCGCCGGCGCCCTCGCCTCGGCGGCCCTGCTGCTGCCGCTGCTCGGGGCTGCCCCGTCCGACGCCCGTCCCGCCGAGGACCGGCTGCAACAGGCGTTCGCCTCGGCGTCCGCCGAGTACCACGTGCCGCAGAGCGTGCTGCTGGGCGTGTCGTATCTGCAGTCCCGGTGGGACGCGCACGGGGGCGCGCCGAGCGTGTCCGGCGGCTACGGCCCCATGCACCTCACCGATGCCCATACGGCGATCGCCCGCACAGCGCGCCACAGCGACGGCACGGGGGACGCCCGCGGGGACACGGCCCGCGCCGCCCTGCACCCGGACACGAAGGTGCCGGAGAACTCCGAACTCCCGCCCCGGCTCAAGACGTTGCCGAAGGCGGCGGGCCTGACCGGGCTGAGCGCCGAGCGGCTCCGTACGGACCCGGCCGCCAATGTGGCGGGCGGTGCCGCGCTGCTGGCCGCCGAGCAGAAAGAGCTGGGCGAGCCGCTCAGCGCGGACCCGGCTCAGTGGTACGGGGCGGTGGCCCGTTTTTCGGGCGCGGACGACACCTCGACGGCGGCAGCCTACGCGAACGACGTGTACGAGGTGATGCGCACCGGCGAGCAGCGCACGACGGATGCCGGAGAGCACGTCGTGCTGACCGCCCAGCCGGATCTCGCCCCCGACACCGCGCAGCTGGAGAAGTCCGGCCTGCGCACCGTCTCCGCGGACGGCACGGAATGCCCGAAGTCGGTGTCCTGCCAGTGGATCCCGGCACCGTACGAGGAGTTCGGGAACAACGACTACGGCAACCACGACCTGGGCGACCGCCCCGCCTCCCAGAGCATCAGGTACATCGTCGTCCACGACACCGAAGGCACCTGGGACGGGGTCCTGAAGCTGGTCCAGGACCCCACCTACGTGTCGTGGAACTACACCCTGCGCTCCACGGACGGCCTCATCGCCCAGCACGTCAAGGCCAAGGACGTGGCCTGGCACGCGGGCAACTGGTACATCAACGCCAAGTCGATCGGTCTGGAGCACGAGGGCTTCCTCGCCGCGCCCGACGCCTGGTACACGGAGGCGATGTACCGTGCCTCGGCGCGGCTGGTGAGGTATCTCGCCGCGAAGTACCGCATCCCGCTCAACCGGCAGCACATCCTGGGCCACGACAATGTGCCGGGCCCGACGACGTCGACCATCCCGGGCATGCACACCGACCCCGGCCCGTTCTGGGACTGGCGGCACTACTTCGAGCTGCTGGGCCACCCGTTCCGGAAAACCGCAGGCAAGAGCGGCGGCCTGGTGACGATCCGGCCCGACTACGAGGCCAACCAGCCGGAGTACACGGGCTGCGTCACCAAGGACGAGGCCTGCGCGGCGCACGGCTCGAGCGAGGTGCGGCTGTACTCCGATCACGACGAGCACTCGGCCCTGATCAAGGACGTGGGTCTGCACAAGAACGCCGACTCGACGATCGATGTCAATGACGTGGGCTCCCGCGCCTCCACCGGCCAGCAGTTCGCGGTGGCGGGCCACTATCGCGACTGGACGGCGATCTGGTACCTGGGCCAGAAGGCCTGGTTCAAGAACCCCAGGAAGCACCCGACTGCGGTGGACGCGTCGGGTTACGTGGTCACCCCGAAGCCGGGTCTGGACAGCGTCCCGGTGTACGGACGGGCCTACCCGGAGGCCTCGGCCTACCCGGCCGAGGTGCCCGCGCAAGCGGTGTCGCCACTGCCGTACACACTACCGAAGGGGCAGAAGTACGTGGTCGGCGACAAGGTGCCGGGCGAGTACTACTACGCGGTCACCTTCACCACCGACTCGCACCGGGTCGTGGTCGGCAAGGACCTGTACTACGAGATCCAGTTCGGACACCGGGTGGCGTTCGTACGGGCCGCGGACGTGCAGGTGGTGCGGTCCCGCCGGTAGCCGGTGTCAGCCCTGCTGGAACAACTCCGCCGGGAGCGGCTTCAGCAGGGCGTACAGGTCGTCGGTGATGGGGCGGTCCCAGGCGGCGATGGTCACCAGGACGTTGTCACTGCGGTCGAACTGCACGCAGGAGATGCGGCTCTCTGAGAGCTTGAGGCGGCGCACGATCAGTAGGTTGTCGCCCTGCATGACCGGCATGTCCTCGACACCGACGACGCTCACCTCCTCCTCGTTCTCCAGCGCGAGCAGCAGTTGGGCCACCTCGAAGGGGATCTCGTCCTCGGCGGTCTCGCGCGCAGGGGAGCCCTCGGGCAGATTGCCGATGATCATCGCGGGGCCGCGGCCGCCGAACAGGTCGTAGCGCAGGAAGACGCCCTGACAGGTGCCGTCGGGGGCGGGCAGCAGGCCGGCGCCCAGATTGCCGGGCCAGTCGCCCGGGTCCATGGCCAGGACGTCGAAATCGGGCCCGGCGGGGGTGGCGCTGCGGCGGCGGAGGAACGACATGCGCCAATGGTACGTGGACCCTGCCGGTTGGTGCGGCGGGGCCGGTGGTCGTTCGGGTGCGGGTTGCGGTGGTCGGTCGCTCCCACGCGGCGGAGCGGAGCCGCATGGCGGTACGGCCCCGCGCCCGTGGGGGTTCCGGAGCGAGGCCACCTCGGCACCACAGGACTAGCCCTGGGGCGCCACCCCTGGCGTTGACTTTCCGGGGCCCAGCGCTGCGCCCAAGCCCGTGATCTCTGTGCCCATCTTTCGGTAGACGGCGGAGAGGAGGCGGACGACCGTTGGCATGTCCAGGTGCAGTTGCTCGGCGATCTCCGCCTCGGTGCAGCCCTCGGCGGCCAGGGTCGCAACCGTGCGTTCCCGGGACGTCAGGGTGTCCGTCTCCGTGCTGTGGAGGCGGCGGGGGCGGAGGCCTGCCGCGGCCAGTTCGTCTCGGGCTGTTTCGGCGAGGCCGTCGGCGCTGCACTGGACGGCGGCGTCGAGGCCTCGGTAGAGGTGTTCGGCGGCGTCTCGGGGGCGGCCGGTGCGGCGGAGTTCGGTGCCCAGGGCTACGAGTGCGCAGGCGAGTTCGTAGGCGGCCGGGGAGCGCTCCAGGTGGGCGACGGACTCTTCCAGGTATTTGATGCGGGCCGAGCCGGAGGAGACCTCGGCGGCCGTGCGCAGGGCCTGGCCGATGGCGGACGGGGTGCCGAACTGGCTGGCGCGGGCGAGCGCTTCGAGGGCGGTGGCGACGCCGCGTTCGGGGGTGTCGTGGCTCTCGGCGCGGGCGAGGTGGAGCTGCCAGGGGCACCAGGCGGGGTTGCGCATGCCGCGTGGTTCGAGGCGGCGGCCGGCGGCGGCCAGCTCCTCGGCGGCTTCCTTGGTGAGGCCGCGGGCGAGCAGGAGTCCGCCGTGCACGGTCTGGGCGTCGGGGAAGACGACGGCGGCCGGGAAGGGTGCCTCGAAGGAGTAGTCCTCGGCGATCTGCGCGGCCTCGGTGATCCGGCCGCGGGCGAGCAGGACCTCGATGAGGATGCCCACGGCGTACCAGTGGGCGGGCGTGCCGGGGCCGACGCGCTCGGCGAGCCGGAGTCCGGCGATGACGAAGTCCTGCGCCTCGGAGAGCCGGCCGCGGCGGTAGCGGACGTAGGCGAGGAGCGTGTAGGCGAAGGAGAGGTGGGCGCCTCGCCAGCCCTGGCGTTCGAAGTCGGCGATGCCGGTCGCGAACAGCTCTTCCGTCCGCCCGGGCCGGTCGGCGTACATGAAGGCGAGTGCGACCAGGACGGGCACCTCGAAGCCGCGGTCGGGTTCGGCCCAGCCGAGGCCGCCGGCCAGGGCTCGTTCGGCGTGGTGGAGGGCGACATGGGCGGGTTCGCCGCGCAGGACCGCGTCCCAGGTGCGCAGGCCGATGATGTAGCGCTCGGTGAGGTCGCGGCCGCTGAGGCGGTCGGCGAGTCTGGTCAGGCGGCGGGAGCGCGAGGGGTGGTCGGGTTCGTCGGCGCGGAAGGCGTCCCACATGAACTGTTCGGCGGTCATGCGCAGCTTGACGCGGGCGTCGTCGCTGACGCGGATCTCGCGGGCGAGGGTGTCGGAGGCCTCGGCGAGGCGGTCGCTGTGGGCGAGGACCTGGGAGAGCCGGTAGACGATGTGCTGGCGCAGATGGCCGTCGGCGATGGGTTCTTCGAGGGCGGCACGCAGGTGGTTGACGGTGGTGGCGGGTTCGGTGAGCAGGGAGGCGGAGCCCAGTTCGTAGAGGACGGCGGCCCGGTCCTCGTAGGGCGGGGGTTCGCGCAGGGCGCGGGCGAGGTAGCTGCGGGCGGCGTCGGGGGCGCCGGCGCGGAGGGTCTCCTCGGCTGCGGCGCGCAGTTGCTGGACGACCCAGTTGTCGCCGTCGGGGTGGGTCTCCAGGAGGTGGCGGGCGGCGGCGGAGGGCCCCTGCCCTTCGTTGATCAGGCACCAGGCGGCCTGGCCGTGCAGGGCGACGCGGACGCCGGGCGGGATGGCCCGGTAGACGGCGGTGGCGATCAAGGGGTGGACGAACTCGAGGGTCTCGGCGCCGGTGAGGATGCGGGCGCCGCGCAGGGCGTCCGCGGCGTCGGCGGCCTCCTCGTGGCCGAGTCCCGCGACGGCGGCGGCGAGCAGTGGACGGATCTCGGTGCCGAGGACGGCGCAGGCCCAGGCGAAGCGCACGGTGGAGGTGCCCAGGCGTTCGAGGCGGGCGATGAGGCCGCTGCCCTTGACGGCGGCGGCGAGGTCGCGCAGCAGATGGGCGCCGGACTCGGTCGGGGTGAGGCCGCGGTCGCGCACCTTGGCGACGAGTTCGACCGTCTCGAACGGGTTGCCGGCGGTGACGGCCCAGCACTCACGGCAGAACGCGTCGTCGGCGTGCGCACCGAGCGTCTCCCGTACGAGGCGGGCGACGGCGGCGGCACTCAGCGGTTCCAGGTCGAGGGGGCGGCCGCCCGCGCGCCCCGGTAGTCCCTTGAACGACTCGGCGTGGTCGGGGAGTTCGTCGGGCCGGTAGGCGACCACGACCAGCAGCGGGAGCTGTTCGGCGCGGGGCGCGAACGCGGCGAGCCAGCGCAGGGATTCGGGGTCGGCCCAGTGGGCGTCGTCGAGGACCAGGACCATCGGGGCGCGCAGCACGGCGAGATGGGTGAGCACCCAGTCGAGGCCGTCGCGCAGGCCCTGCTGGTCGGGCGGGGCGCCGCCGGTCGGGGCGCACAGACCGAGGGCGGGGCCGACGATGTCGTACCAACTGCCCAGCGAGGCCCGCAGATCGGTCTCGGCGGACCCGGCGAGTTGGGGCTGCAGCAGTTGACGGGCGACATGGAAGGCGACGCGCTGCTCCTGGTCGCCGCCACGGGCCGACAGCACGGTGCAGCCGCGGGCGGCTGCGCGCCGGCGCACCTCGGCGAGCAGGGTGGTCTTGCCGATGCCGGCGCGACCGGCGAAGGCGAGGAGGGCGCCGCGGGGGCGGTCGGATGGTTCGGCGCCGTCCCTGCGCAGCCCGGTGAGCTCTCCCAACGCCTCGTCCACTACGGCGAGTTCACTCTCACGTTCGAAGATGGTGCGGCTGCTCCGCACGCTGCGCTGCCCCATGGCGTACCCCCTGCCACGGTGGTGCGCTCGCGCGGGGAGCGGGCGCGCTCCGTGACCTACAGGCACCTCAGCGTACGCCTGACGGGGGTCGCGCGACCCGGTCTGTGGATTACTGACCGAACCGCTTCGGGGGCTGATTCCCCCGTGGTGGTTTCTGCCCTGAACACCAGGGCATCTCTGTGCGTATCCCCCATAGAGGGTCTCCCGTGGCAGACGCGGACAAGCCCGACGGGTGGCGGGCAGACCCGGAAGGGATGAGCCACATGGCACTCACGGCACGCAAGGCCCGTACGACGCGTACGGCACTCGGGGTCACGGCGTCGGCCTTCGCCGCCGCCCTCGTCCTGGCCGCATGCTCCGGCGGAGGCGGAGGCGGAGGCGGAGGCGGAGGCGGAGGCGGAGGCGGAGGCGGAGGCGGAGGCGGAGGCGGAGGAAGCGGCTCGGCCTCCTCCGGCGCCTCCTCCGGCGCGAGCAAGGCCTCGGGGACCAAGGTCACGGTCACCGAGACCGAGTACGGGCTGAAACTGTCCCGGTCGTCGTTCACACCGGGCACCTACACCTTCGTCGCGGACAACACCGGCCAGGTCACGCACGCCCTGTCCGTCGACGGCCCCGGGGTGCAGGACGCCAAGACCAAGAACATCCAGAGCGGTCAGCAGGCGACACTGACGGTGACCCTCAAGAAGGGCACGTACGACCTGTACTGCCCGATCGACGGTCACAAGCAGCTCGGGATGAACAAGAACATCCAGGTCGGCTGAGACCTCACGCCCCCTGGTCGGTCTTGTGCCGTTCGTGGTGGCGGGCGACGCGTGCGCGGTTTCCGCAGGAGGGCCTGCACCACTCCTGGCGCGGGTGCTCCTTGAGGAAGTAGCGCACGCACCGCGGCGCGTGGCAGGCGCGCAGCCGCTGCCGGTCGGGGCCGGCGAGGAAGGCGATCGCGGCCTGGGCGAGGGTCGCGGTGAGGTCGTGCACGCCGTCGGCCGCCCTTGTGCGAACGGCGGGTTCGGCGTCCTCGGGCCAGTGCAGCACGGGGACGGTCGGGGTGCGGGCGGCCGCGGCGTTGAGGCGTGCGACGGCTTCGGGCACGGGCAGCAGACGGGCCGCGTCGGCGCGGCTGGGTCCGGCGGGGCGTACGGCGTGGGCGAAGAGGGTCCGGACGGCCGCCCGCAGGTCGCGTACGGCGGTGAGGCTCGCCTGGTCGGCGGCGAAGGCGTCGGTGTCCGGCACGGTGTCGGGGTGGGCGCGCACCCAGGTGGTGAGCCCTGCGGGGTCCGCCAGGTCGTCGGCGACGCCGCCGTGTCCGTCGTGGCGGACGGTGAGGGCGAGGTCGAGAGCGAGGCGGGTGTCCCTCGTGAGCGATTCCTGCATGCGGCTAATGATAGGTTCGCCGCTATCCATTAGCCTCTGAGGAGGGGGAGGGGGCATGTCGGATCTGCGTCGGCTGCTGCGCGGGGGTGCTCCAGCCGCATGCGATGACCCTCGCGACGGCCCGCGCGGACGGGAATCCGCTCGGCTCGGATGCTGATCCTCAAGGGCGCGGGGCGGCCCGAGGGCCGGCAGTTCGCGTCGGACGGCGGCGGCGTCAAGGCGCACGACCTCGCCGTCCGGCCCTTCGCGGCCGTCACCTTCCACTGGCCGCTTCTACTGGCCGCAGCAGGCCCGTCGGGTCCGGGTCCGCGGAAGCGTCACGGGGGCACACCAGCTGCTGCCGCCGTGAACCGTGCCGACGCACAGGGCAGCGGCCTCCAGGGGCGCGGGGAACTGCGCGACAAGCCCCCACGCACCTGCACCGCGCCCGCGCACCGCGGGCGGCCAAGTCCACCACCGGACCAGCCCGGCGCCGGCCCTCACTCCTCCCCGATGACCGGCGGAACCACCGCCACCGGGGCCGCCGCGTGCAGCAGTACCGCCTGGGCGACCGAGCCCATCATTCGGGCGGGGGCAAGCAGACGGCGGCGGTGGCGGCCCACGACGACCAGCCCGGCGTCCTTGGAGGCCGCCACCAGCCGGCCTGCCGCGTCGCCCGGCATCGCGTAGGTGTCGACGGGGACGTCGGGGTGTCTTGAGCGGTGCGGGGCGAGGAAGCCCTCGGCGAGGGTCCAGGTCTGGTTCTCGACGGCGTGCTGGTCGATCACCGGCGGGGCGAGTTCGCCCGGGGTGGTCCAGGTCTGCACGGGCCACATATAGGCGGCGACCACATGGAGGCGGGCGCCGCGCAGCCCGGCCTCGGTGAAGGCGAACGCCAGGGTCGCCTCGTCGGGGCTGTCCACCTGCAGGCCGACGACCACGCGCGGGCCGGGCTCGACCGGAACGTCGCCGTGCTCCCCCACTGCCTGAAAGGCGTGGGTGGTGCCCCCATCCCGGCCGGGCCGTGGCACCACCACGACGGGGCACTCGGCGTCGCGGGCGGCGGCCATGCTGTTGGATCCGAGCAGCAGACCGGCGAAGCCGCCGCGCCCTCGGGAGCCGAGCACCAACAGCTGGGCGCCGGCGCCGAGTTCAGGCAGGAGGGCGCCCGGCACCCCCTCCAGGCCGTGGTACTCCACGGCCGGCAGGTCGGTCCGCCCCTTCAGATACGTGCGCACCTGGCCGAGCACCGGGTCGTCGCCCGGCTCCGGCGGCCCGACGGCAAGGATGTCGGGCTGGGCCCAGGCGGCGTACTGCCGCACATGGACCACCCGCAGCGGCACCGCGCGTCGGCGGGCGTCGTCGAGGGCCCAGTCCAGGGCACGCAGGCTGTCGTCCGAACCGTCGACCGCCGCGATGACCGGCAGGGTGCTGCTCATGGGTTCCTCATCTCCGGGAGACGACCTCCCCTTCCCGGGGCCAGCCTCGCTCAGGCATCGGCCCGGGAAGGGCGCTCAAGGTCGCGTGTCCGCAAAGACGGGTTGGAACACCCCCGGATCGGCCCGTCGGCTGAGCCGCACGGCCGCCGGGTCAGGTCAGGTCGAACTCTCCTTCCCGCGCCCCCGACACGAACGCGCCCCATTCCGCGGGCGTGAAGATCAGGGAAGGGCTTTCCGGGCGGCCGCTGTTGCGCATCGCGATGAATCCCTCGACAAAAGCGATCTGGACATCCCCCAGGCCACGGCTGCTCGAGTGCCAATCGGCGTTGCTCAGGTCCAGCTCAGGCTTGTCCCAGCCCGCAAGCGGGTGCTGCTGGATGGTGCTCTCGGCCACGTCCGTGCTCCTCCCGATTCGTCGTCCGCGGCCAGCCTAGCGATCGGTTTCTGATGCCAACAGGCCACGTGAGGGGTACCTTTCCGGAGTCTTCTACGAGTCCGGAGGTTCGCTCCCCACGAGCCACATCGAAAAGAACTGCGATCCGCCCCCGTAGGCGTGCCCGAGCACCCTCCGGGCCCCTTCCACCTGGTGTTCTCCGGCCTGTCCGCGCACCTGGAGCGCCGCCTCGGCAAAGCGGATCATGCCGGAGGCGCCGATGGGATTGGTCGACAGGACGCCGCCCGACATGTTGACGGGCAGGTCCCCGTCCATCTCGGTCACGCCGGATTCGGTGAGTTTCCAGCCCTCGCCCTCGTCGGCGAAGCCGAGGTTCTCCAGCCACATGGGCTCGTACCAGGAGAACGGCACATACATTTCGACGGCGTCGATGTCGCGGCGCGGATCGGCGATCCCGGCCTGCCGGTACACGTCGGCGGCACAGTCCTTGCCGGCCTGCGGCGACACGGCGTCCTTGCCGGCGAAGAGGGTGGGCTCGCTGCGCATGGCGCCGCCCAGCATCCACGCGGGCGGCCGGGGCGCGCGTGCCGCCCCGGCCCGGTCCGTGAGCACCATGGCGCAGGCGCCGTCGGAGGACGGGCAGGTCTCGGAGTAGCGGATCGGGTCCCACAGCATGGGCGAGGCCTGGACCTTCTCCAGGGTGATGTCGTGCTCGTGCAGGTGGGCGTACGGGTTCTTCAGGGCGTTGCGCCGGTCCTTGTAGGCCACCAGTGAGCCGACCGTGTCGGGCGCGCCGGTGCGGCGCATGTACGCGCGCACATGCGGGGCGAAGAAGCCGCCGGCCCCGGCGAGCAGCGGCTGCTGGAAGGGGATCGGCAGGGACAGGCCCCACATGGCGTTCGACTCGGACTGCTTTTCGAAGGCCAGCGTCAGCACGGTGCCGTGGACGCGCGCCGCGACCAGGTTGGCGGCGACGAGCGCGGTCGAGCCGCCTACGGATCCGGCGGTGTGCACCCGCAGCATCGGTTTGCCCACCGCGCCGAGCGCGTCGGCCAGGTAGAGCTCGGGCATCATCACGCCCTCGAAGAAGTCGGGCGCCTTGCCGAGGACGACGGCGTCGATGTCGGCCCAGGTCAGCTCGGCGTCGTCGAGGGCACGTCGGGCGGCCTCGCGCACAAGTCCCGCGATCGACACGTCCCGCCTCGCCGCCACGTGCTTGGTCTGGCCTATCCCTACGACGGCCACGGGCTCCTTGCTCATCGGGGATCCCCTTCGAGTACGGCGACCAGGTTCTGTTGCAGACAGGGCCCGGAGGTTGCGTGGGCGAGCGCCCGGTCGGACTCCCCGCGGTGGATGCCGGCGGCGGCCTCCCCGATGCGGATCAGCCCGGCGGCCATGATCGGGTTGGCGGCGAGGGCCCCGCCGGACGGGTTGACCCGGACGTCGTCGCCGAGCCGCAACGCCTTGCGCAGCACCACCTCCTGCGAGGTGAAGGGCGCGTGCAACTCGGCGGTGTCGACGGGCCGTTGGAAGGCGCCCGCCTTCTCGGCGGCCAGGCGGGCGGAGGGCGAGTCGGTCAGGTCGCGGACACCGAGGCCGTGCGCCTCGATGCGGTGGTCGATGCCGCGGATCCACGCGGGCCGTTCGCACAGTTCCCGGGCCCGCTCCCCCGCCGCGAGGATCACGGCGGCCGCGCCGTCGCCGATCGGCGGGCAGTCACCGGTACGCAGGGGCCGTACGAGGTAGTCCCCTTGCGGCACCGGACCCCGCAGCTGCGCATGGGTGTTGGCGGCGGCGTCCGCACGGCTGCGGGCGGCGACGGCGGCGAGCGCGGGCTCGTCGGTGTCGCCTGCGTCGATCAGGGCCTGCGCCTGAAGAGCTGCCAGAGCGACGGAGTCGGGCCACAGGGGCGCCACGTAGTACGGGTCGAGCTGCCGGGTCAGGACGTCGCGTACGGAGCCGGGCGAGGACTTGCCGTACGAGTAGACGAGGGCGGTGTCGGCGTCCCCCGTGAGGAGTTTCGTCCATGCCTCGTACAGGGCCCAGGCACCGTCCATCTCCACATGCGACTCGGAGATCGGCGGCCAGGCGCCGACGCCGTCGAGGGCGAGGGTGAAGGAGAACGCGCGCCCGGCCAGGTAGTCGCTGGAGCCGGAGCAGGTGAAGCCGATGTCGGCGGTCTTCAGACCGGTCTGGTCGAGGACGTCGTGCAGTACCGGCATGAGCATCTCCACCTCGGAGAGCTCCTCGCTGGTGCGCCGGTGGTCGGTCTGGGCGAAGGCCACCAGTGCCATGTCACGCATCACAGCAGCTCCTTGTACGTCTCGTACTCCGCGTCGGGTTCGCCGGTGGGCCGGTAGTGGTCGGGGTAGCGGGCCCCTTCGGTCCACACCGGTTCGACGCGCAGCCCCATGCGCACCTGGTCGTAGGGGATGCCGCCGATACGGCCGTGCAGCGCGAGGCCGGCGCCGTCGAGGGCGATGTGGGCGTAGACGTACGGGACTTCGATGTCCAGGTTCTTCGCCTTGATGTTGACGATGCAGAAGGTGGTGACCGTGCCGCGCGGCCCCACCTCGACCTGCTCCGAGGTGGCGACGCCGCAGGTGGGGCAGGCGCCTCTGGGCGGTACGTACACCTTCCGGCAGGAGGGGCAGCGTTCGCCGACGGTCCGACGTTCGGAGAGGGCGTTGATGTAGGCGGTCTGGGCGCGGCCGGGCGAGTAGGTGTAGTCGAGGCGGGCGGGGGCGACGATGCCGCTGATCGCGTCCTCGAACTCGCCGCTGTGGCCGGTGGTTCGGGCGGGCCCGCCGTCGTAGGGCTCGAAGCAGGCGATGTCGGTGATGGCGCCTTCGCGCGCTTCGGCCCAGCGAATGCGGACGCGCATGCCGGTGCGTACGGCGTCCGGTCCGGGGACGTCGAGGGCGTGCAGCAGGGCGGTGTCGGCCCCGTCGAGACGGACCAGGACCCAGGCGAAGGGAGTGTCCAGGGGCTGTCCGCGCCGGGGTTCGTGGTTCCAGGCCCAGGTGGTGACCGTGCCGCTGGGGGCGACCTCGACCAGGTCACGGATCTCCTCGGCGCTGACGGGGTCGTACTCGACGGGCGGGACGAGGACACGGCTGTCACCGGTCCGCACCCCGAGAACGACACGCTCCCGCAGACCGGTCAGAAAGGCACTCTGGACGGGCCCGAGGGACCGGGTGAAGGGGAATTCAACGGCGAGGGGAGCCTTGAGGACTTCGGCCACCGAGCCGACCTCCTTGAGAGAACGACGGTCAGGAGCGCCCCGTAAGGGGCGCGGGGCTTTGACATGTGCGGCTCCGCCGCGTGGGCGCGACCAGCCACATACGGCCTGCGGCATCCAACCGGCAGGGGCAGCGAAGCGCTACGCGCGCCTATAGACGGGCAGCCGTTTCTCCGCAAAGGCACGCGCCCCCTCCTTGGCGTCGGCCGTGTCGAAGACCGGCCACCCCCGCTTGAGTTCGGAGGCAAGCCCGTCCGTCTCCGTCATCTCGGCGGTCTCGTAGACGGACGCCTTGACCGCCTCCACGGCCAGCGGACCGCAGGCGTTGATCTGTTCGGCGATCTCCAGGGCCTTGGCGAGGGCGGTGCCATCGGGCACGACATGGCCGATCAGGCCGATGCCGGCGGCCTCCCGGGCTGTATAGGGGCGCCCCGTGAGCAGCATCTCCAGCGCATGGGTGCGCGGGATCTGCCGTTGCAGGCGCACCGTCGAGCCGCCGATCGGGAACAGCCCCCGCTTGACCTCGAAGAGCCCGAACGTCGCCGACTCCCCCGCCACGCGGATGTCCGTGCCCTGGAGGATCTCCGTGCCGCCCGCCACGCAGTAGCCCTCGACGGCGGCGATCACCGGCTTGCGGGGGCGGTGGTGGCGCAGCATCGCCTTCCAGTGCAGGTCCGGGTCGGCCTTGAGGCGGTCCCGGTGGTGCACGCCCTCCATGCCCTTGCCGGCGAGGGCCTTGAGGTCCATGCCGGCGCAGAACGCGCCGCCCGCACCGGTCAGCACGACCGAGCGGACGGCGTCGTCCTCGTCGGCCTCGATCCAGCCGTCGTACAGACCGACCAGCATCGGCAGCGAGAGCGCGTTCTTGGCGTCCGGCCTGTTGAGCGTGAGCACCAGTGTGGCGCCTTCGCGCTGCACGGTGAGGTGTTCGGTCCCACCCATCACCCATCTCCCCTCTCAAAGAACGAGAACAGGTTGCAGTAGACGGGGAGCCACTTCAAGAGTTTTCTGACAGACAGTCAGATTTCTTCGCGCGGACCCTTCACAGTTGCCGCCCCCTTTGCTCTGATGACCGGCGAACCGACGGATGCGCCTTTCTCCGTCATGGCTGCCGGGGTCAGGAGGAGCGGTGGAGTACAACCTTGCCGACCTGTTCGAGTCGGTCGTCGACGTGGTGCCTGAGCGAGAGGCCCTGGTCTATGTCGACCACCCGGGCACGGGCGCGGAGCGGCGTCTGACGTACGAGGAGCTGGACGCGGCGACGAACCGTATCGGCCACCATCTGATCGACGCCGGGATCCGCCCCGGCGAGCACCTCGGGCTGCATCTCTACAACGGCATCGAGTATCTGCAGACGGTGTTCGGGTGCCTGAAGGCGCGGATCGTCCCGGTCAACGTCAACTACCGTTACGTAGAAGACGAGTTGGTGTATCTCTACCGGGACGCCGACCTGGTGGCGCTGGTCTTCGACGCGGAGTTCGACGAGCGGGTGGCGGCAGCTCTGCCGCAGTGTCCGAAGCTGCGGCATCTGGTGCGGGTGGGCGGGGCGCAGGACGGTGTCCGCGGTGTTGCTGGTCCAGCCGACGCCGCTGCCGTGGTCGGCGCGCCAGATCCACATGTGGTCGCCGATGACGTTGT
>NZ_JBFBBE010000080.1:8605-42678 GCF_040682555.1 Streptomyces sp. NPDC051172 | reverse complement strand
TCTACCAGCGGTCCCGTTCGTCATTCACCGCAGGGCCAGCACGCCCACCCGCGCCTGGACAGCGCCCCAGCCAGCCTTAACTTCCCGGCCTTGGGGTTTGAGCCTGCGGGGCGCGCAACACGCCACGTACACCGACGCCGAAGCGATGATCCCGCAGATCGCCCGGCGGCTCGGTCTGCCCCGCAAGACCGTAGTCGAGAACATCGGCACCATCGCCCCGCGGCACGCGATCACCGCCCAACGGGCCTACGTCGCCGCCTTCTTCGATCGCTGGCTGCGTGGGCAGGACGACGGCGGCATGTTGGACGGCGCGTCCGGCTGCCATCCGGAAGCACGGTACTTCTGAGAGCTGAGCGGCAGCTGTCAGGATCGGGGAATCGTCGTCGACTCCGCGCGGGACGACCGGTCTTTCCTGGGCCGTGCGATGCGCCATCTGGTCGGTGAGGCGGGCATCCGCCAGTTCCTCGACCTGGGCACCGGCCTGCCCACCGCGGACAACACGCACGAGGTCGCCCAGCATCTGTGCCCCGAGACACGGATCGTCTACGTCGACAACGACCCGTTGGTCCTGGTGCATGCCCAGGCCCTCCACGAACCCGGCCCGATCCTCGAAGGCGCCGCCCGGTCGCTGGACTCCAAGCAGCCGGTCGCGCCCATGCTGCTGGGCATCTCCGCAGCCGCGAACAGCTGCTGCGCTTCTTCGACGGTCTGGAACTGCTGGAGCCGGGCGTGGTCTCGTGCTCGCGCCGGCGCGAGCAGCAGCCCGAGGTCGGCGAGATCGTCGACGTGACGCAGTTCTGCGGGGTGGCGCGAAAACTCGGAGGAAGCGTTCTTGGCGATGAGGTGGTTCTGGATGCGTACGTCGACGACGTGCACGGTGTGGACGTATCCGGTCTGCTGCTTGCAGCGGGCGTCGGCGGTTGCCGTCTGCTTCTCCAGGGCCCAGGGTGCGTCGGGGTCTTCGGGCCGCGCGGAAAGCCGTGCCGCCAGTTCCTCGCGCTGCCGGTCCTCGCCGATCTGGGCGTCCATGGGCGTGGCGTAGTGGTGGCCCGCTTTGCGCATGCAGGCGGCCCGCGCTGGTACTCGGTCCGCGCCGCCTTGTAGCCGTAGCGCGCGGCCTGCAGGAAGTCCTGGATTCCGTAGCGGAAGTCGTCGTCGACGTAGGCGACGGTCGTGAACACGCCCGTGCCCGCCGGGCGTTGGGGCCGATCGGCACTGCTTGGCGAGCGTCCAGCGGTCCTTGCCTACGGTGTGTCCGGCGTCGAACAGGTCGTACGCAGCCGACGGCAGGAATCGCGGGTCGTTCGACGAGGTGGGGCGGGCCTCGGGCGTCGGCGGGCCGCGCCCTGCGAGGGCGAGGGCCGAGGCCAGGATCAGTAAGAGGGGGATGGCTGCACGCACGGGGCCGGCTCATCAGGGGCCGAGGACGGCAGACCGTGGTGGAGGCCATAGTTCCGGGTCACAGCCGCATCACGCATACGGCCCCGGACGCGGCTTGCCGCCCTCACCACGGCCGAGGTGAGGGCGGCGGGCGCCGGTCAGCCGGCCGCGAGGAGCTCCAGCGTGTCGATCACCCGGTTGGAGAAGCCCCACTCGGCCAGGTCGATGCGGGCGCGCATGACCCACTGCATCGGCGTGTATCCGGTGTCCTCGGCGAAGCGCCGCGAGAAGGTGCGCGGTGAGACCGCGGCGTGCTGGGCCAGGGTGTCGAGGCTGAGGGGCGCGTCGAGCCGGTGCAGGGCCCATTCGCGGGTGGCGGCGAAGCGCTCGCCGAGCGGTTCGGGCACGCTGCGCGGCACGTACTGCGCCTGGCCGCCGCTGCGGTAGGGGGCAGCGACCAGGCGCCGGGCGGCGTGGTTGGAGGCGGCCACGCCGAGGTCGCCGCGCAGGATGTGCAGGCACAGGTCGATGCCGGAGGCGGCGCCGGCCGAGGTGAGGACGCTGCCCTCGTCGACGAACAGGACGTTCTCGTCGACCAGGACCAACGGGTGCTTCTCCGCGAGGGCCCGCGTGTAGTGCCAGTGCGTGGTGGCGCGTTTCCCGTCGAGCAGGCCCGTGGCGGCGAGCGCGAAGGCGCCCGTGGAGATGGCGGCGAGCCGCGAGCCCCGCTCGTGGGCGGCGATCAGCGCGTCGACGACGGCCGTCGGCGGGTCCTCGCGGTCCGGGAACCGGTAGCCCGGCACGAACACGATGTCGGCCCACGCGAGCGCGTCGAGCCCGTCCGCGACGTGGTACGCCAGCCCGTCGCCGCCGGTCACCAGCCCGGGTGCCGCCCCGCACACCCGCACCTCGTACGGCATGCTCGCGCGGGTCGTGAACACCTGCGCGGGAATGCCGACATCGAGGGGCTTCGCGCCTTCGAGGACCAGGACGGCGACGCGGTGGAGGCGGGGGGTGGGCACGGGATCAGGGTACGAGGGGTGTGCCGCCATCGGCGCCCGGCGCATGGCCGGACGCCGTTACCCTTTCCGTCAGGTCACGTCAGGCCGGTGACGTGACCACCCGGCGCAGATGGCGGGCGAAGAAGCGGACCCCGCTTTCGGCCTCGAACCGGGGCAGTTGCTTGTGCCTGCCCGCGTTGACGTGCAAGGTCTTCTCCGCCGAGGCGAAGGCGTCGAACAGCGCCAGACCGGCCTCGCGCGGGATGTGCTCGTCGTCCCACTGCATGTCGAACTCGATCGGGATGGTGATCTGCTTCGCCTTCTCGGCCAGGACGTCGGGCCAGTGGAGGCCGAAGACCGCGGCGGTGATCCTGGGTTCGGCCGCCGTCAGCGGCACGCCGATCGCGGTGCCCATGTTCAGGCCCCAGTAGCCGACCGGCCCGTCGGTGCCGATCTCCGGCAGTTCCTGGAGGGCGTCCAGGGTGGCCTGCCACTCCGGTACGGCCCGCTCGGCCAGGTGGGCGTTGTAGCGGACGACGACCGGGCCGACAGGCTCGCCCGCCGCCATCGCCCGCTGCATGACGGCGATCTCCTGCTCGTCGTGCGCCGTGCGCGGCCGGTCGCCGTGACCGGGCGCGTCGATGACCGCGACATGGAAGCCGCAGCCAGTCACCAGGAGCTGCGCGCGGCCCGCCATCGCCTGGTGCTTCTTGTGATTGCCGCCGCCGTGCCCCATCAGGACCAAGGGCGCGCGCTCGGCGCCGGAGGCCGGCGACCAGAGGACGCCGGGGACCTCGCCCAAGGTGAAGTCGCGCTCGACCATGCCGTTCGAAGACGACTCGGCGGTGAACTGCAAAGAGTGCATAGTGTTGCCTTTCGGGAGTGCCTCGTTGTCAGGCGCTCCCGGCGACACCTACATCGATCGCCCGCCCGTGACGAGGAGGGAGAGCACCCACACAGCTGCAACGTTCACGGGTCTCACCTCCTCGACTTCTCGCACGGCGTCACGGTGTCCCGGACACTACCCGCCGAAGATCACCCCGCTCAACGCATTTTCCTGCCGCCGACTGCAGGTCCCGACCCACTCGAAAGCACTGTCGAATGAGGAGGGCGGCACCACCTTCACCTCAGGCCGCCGCCTGCGACAGGAACGTCGACATCGCGGGCGGGGCGAGCACAGTGCAGCAGTACCTGGGAGCGGGACTCATCGAGGAACCGCAGCTGCACGTCGTGCCCGCCCTCCTCGGAGACGGTCTGCGGCTCTTCGCCGGGTCGGGCGCCGCCTGGTGAGGTGACTACTCGCCCGGGTAGCGGACTCCGATGCTCGTGCGTACGGCGTCCAGGGTCGCCATGACCGCGAGCGTGCCGTCCAGCGGGACGTACGGCGACTCGGTGAGGCCGGCGCGCAGGCAGCGGGCGACCTCCCGTGCCTCGTGGGTGTAGCCGTTGCCCGGGGAGTCCGGCAGTCGGATCTCCTCGGGCTCGTGGCCCGTGCGGTGCAGGACGAAGCCGCCTGCGTGGAAGAAGTCGCGGGCGAACTCGATGCGGCCCAGGCTGCCGTTGACCGAGGCGTGCTGTGCCGTCTCGGTGCCCAGGGAGCAGGAGAGCACCGCGACGGCTCCGCTGTCGTAGCCGAGCAGGATGCCGGTGTTGTCGTCGACTCCCGCCTGGTTCAGGTGCGCCCAGGCCGAGACGGCGTCGGGGGCGCCCAGCAGCAGGTGCGCGAAGGAGACGGGGTAGACGCCGAGGTCGAGCACGGCGCCGCCGCCCTGGGCCGGGTCGTGCAGGCGGTGGGTGGCGTCGTAGGGCACGGCGATGCTGAAGTCGGCGTGGACGGAGCGGACTTCACCGATCGCACCGTCGGCGATCAGCTCCCGCATCCGCAGCACGGCGGGGTTGACATAGGTCCACATCGCCTCCATCAGGAAGACGTTCCGCTTGCGGGCGATCGTCACCAGGTCCTGCGCCTGGGCCAGGTTGAGGGTGAGCGGCTTCTCGCACAGCACCGCCTTCCCGGCCTCCAGGCAGAGCCCCGCCGCCGCACGGTGGGCCGAGTGCGGGGTGGCGACGTACACGACGTCCACCTCGGGGTCCGCGGCCAGGTCCTGCCAGCTGCCGTGGGCACGGGCTATGCCGTGCCGGTCGGCGAACCCGTGGGCGGCGTCGGTGCTGCGGGAGCCCACGGCGACCAGTTCGGCATCATCGGGGATCAGGCGCAGATCCTCGGCGAAGGCGTGGGCGATGCCACCGGTGGCGAGGACACCCCAGCGGGCGGGGCGTGTTGCTGTCATGGGCTCGTGCCCTTCTGTCATGCATGAGTACGTGCCTGCCGTTGTACCTCAGGAACACATGGCTAAGGCTGGGAGGGTTCATGATCGACGTGATCATCGCCGGGGCCGGGCCGACCGGCTTGATGCTGGCGGCCGAGTTGCGTCTGCACGGCGTGGACGTGGTCGTGCTGGAGAAGGAGGCGGAGCCGACCTCGTATGTGCGGGCGCTCGGTCTGCATGTGCGCAGTATCGAGGTGATGGACCAGCGCGGGCTGCTGGAACGGTTCCTCGCGCACGGTCGGCGTCACGACAAGGTCGGCGGCTTCTTCGCCGCCATCGACAAGCCCTGGCCCGGGCGGCTGGACTCCGCGCATGCCTACGTCCTCGGCATCCCGCAGCCCACCACCGAGCGTCTGCTGGCTGAGCGTGCGGTCGAGCTGGGCGCCGAGATCCGGCGTGGCCGGCAGCTGGTCGGGCTGAGCCAGGACGAGGGCGGGGTGACCGCCGAGCTGGGCGACGGCGCGTGGTTGCGTTCGCGGTACCTCGTCGGCTGCGACGGGGGCCGCAGCACGGTGCGGAAGCTGCTCGGTGTCGGCTTCCCCGGCGAGCCCAGCAGGGTCGAGACGCTGCTGGGTGAGATGGAGGTGGCCGCGCCGGCGGAGGAGGTGGCCGCTGTGGTGGCCGAGGTCCGCAAGACGCAGAAGCGGTTCGGTGTCGGACCCTTCGGGGACGGGGTGTTCCGCGTCGTCGTGCCCGCCGAGGGGGTGTCCGCGGACCGCACGGTCGCGCCGACCTTCGAGGAGTTCAAGCAGCGGCTGCGGGCGGTCGCCGGCACGGACTTCGGGGTGCACTCCCCGCGCCGGCTGTCCCGGTTCGGCGACGCCACCCGGCAGGCCGAGCGTTACCGGGTGGGCCGGGTGCTGCTGGCGGGCGACGCGGCGCACATCCATCCGCCGACCGGCGGCCAGGGGCTCAACCTCGGCATCCAGGACGCGTTCAACCTCGGCTGGAAGCTGGCCGCCGAGGTGGCCGGCTGGGCACCGGAGGGGCTGCTCGACAGCTACCACGCCGAACGCCACCCGGTGGCCGCCGACGTACTGGACAACACCCGCGCGCAGATGGAGCTGATGTCCACCGAGCCCGGTCCGCAGGCGGTGCGCCGGCTGCTGTCGCAGCTGCTGGACTTCGAGGAGGTGAACCGGTACCTGATCGAGAAGATCACTGCGATCGGAATCCGCTACGACTTCGGCGAGGGCCACGAACTGCTCGGCCGGCGCATACGGGACGTACAGCTGAAGCGGGGGCGCCTCTACGAGCTGATGCACGGCGGCCGCGGGCTGCTGCTCGACCGGACCGGCCGGCTGTCGGTGGCGGGGTGGGCGGACCGGGTCGACCACGTCGTCGACGTCAGCGAGGAGCTGGAGGTCCCCGCGGTCCTGCTGCGGCCGGACGGCCATGTGGCGTGGGTCGGTGAGGACCAGCGGGATCTGCTCGGACGGCTGCCGAAGTGGTTCGGTGCGGCCGTGAGGTGAAGGCGGTCGCCGCCGGGGCGGAAGCGATCCCGTCCCGAGGAAGGCGAGTGCTACCGGAATCGTTCGCAGTGGGGGCGGCCTTCAGGCCGGCGAATCTGACGGTGGCGACGCGGAGCCTCGCAGCCTCAGGTCTGGCGGAGCCGGCGCGGAGCGTCGTGAGGGCTTCTCCTGGCGGAGCCGGGCGGTGCTCGTACCGGCCTGTTCCGAGGAGCAGGTCAACGCCCTTCCTGGTCCAGCCCGGCTGGCGGGCGGAGGTGCTGACCGTCCAAGGGCGTCCCCGAGGTCCGAGGCAGCGAGGCCGCGAGGCCGCGAGGCCGACCTGACCGCCTGCCTGGCGGCCGCCCGTACACCGGCGTGACGACCCCATCTCCTGGGTCTGGCCGGGGCGTTGAGCGGGCGCGCAGGCAACGGGGCCGAAAAGCATGGGGAATTGGCCGACCCGCGACCGCCGGCCCCTGAGGGGCCGATGCGGTCCGATCACTACCATAAGAGACCAAGACAACCATTCGACCGGCTCGTTGGATGCGGGCCGGTCGGGGTCGCCGATGCCAGGGACCGCTCCCCGGGCTGCGGTGATCTTCCTATCCAGGAGGACCTTCCGCATGTTCCGACGTATTGGCACCACGGTCGTCCGACATCCCGTCTGGACGATCGTGGCATGGCTGATCGCGGCGGTGGCGATCGTCGCCACCGCACCGAGCCTGCCCTCGAACAGTGACGAGAGCAGCTTTCTGCCGAAGAGTTACGAGTCGATCAAAGCGGCGGATCTCCAGGAGAGGGCGTTCCCCAGCGCCTTCACCCCGTCCGCGATCGCGCTGTACCAGCGCACCGACGGCGGCGAACTGACCGCCCAGGACAAGCAGGATGTCGCCCGGATCACCACCGAACTGGGCA
This sequence comes from Streptomyces sp. NPDC051172, assembly GCF_040682555.1. Taxonomy (NCBI): domain Bacteria; kingdom Bacillati; phylum Actinomycetota; class Actinomycetes; order Kitasatosporales; family Streptomycetaceae; genus Streptomyces; species Streptomyces sp. NPDC051172. Next base: position 35,601 of record NZ_JBFBBE010000080.1, on the reverse strand, counting down.
GGAAGCACATCGACCAGGTGCAGAAGGTCGTCCCCGGCCAGCCGTCCAAGGACGGCAGGTATGACCTGACCCTGGTGCAGATGGACAGCAAGAACGCCGGCCAGCCCAAGCAGGCCGATGCGGCCAAGGTGTTACGCGACGACGTCAAGGCGCTGGCCAAGGGCACGCACCTTGACGTCAAGCTCGGCGGCTCCGCCGCGCAGGCCCTCGACCAGCAGGATTCGTCCAAGCGCGGTCAGGCTCTGATCGGCATCGGCACCTTCGTGATCATCCTGGTCACCCTGCTGATCATCTTCCGGGCGCCCATCCTGGCCGTGCTCCCCCTGGTCCTGATCGGCCTGGTGTCGGCGATCGCCAACGGGCTGATCGCGTACGCCACCAAGCTGTTCGACCTGCAGGCCAACAGCTCGATCTCGTCGATCCTGATCGTCGTCCTGTTCGGCGTGGGCACGGACTACTTCCTGTTCCTGATGTTCCGCTACCGGGAACGCCTGCGCGCCGGCGACGAACCCAAGCAGGCCATGGTCAATGCGGTCGCCCGGGTCGGCGAGGCCATCGCCTCGGCCGCCGGGGCGGTCGTCATCGCCTTCCTCGCGCTGGCGCTGTCGACGCTGGGCTTCCTCAAGCAAATGGGTCCGGCACTCGCCATCGCGGTCGCCGCCACCCTGGTCGCGGGGCTGACGCTGATCCCGGCCGTGGTGTCGCTCATCGGGCCGAAGGTCTTCTGGCCCTCGAAGTCATGGCAGCGTGAGCCGGACAACGCCCGGTTCGCCGCCCTCGGCCGGGGTGTGCAGCGCCGCCCGGCGCTCACCGCGGTGGCATCCGGCCTGGTCCTGATCGCGCTCACGCTCGGGACCTTCGGCTACAAGGCCACGTTCGACCTGGCGTCGGGCTCGATGCCCAAGACCAAGGAGTCCATGGTCGTCCAGGACGAGATGCAGAAGGCGTACTCGGCGGGCGCCGCCGCCCCCACCGACGTCTATCTGTCCAGCACCGACGGCAAGCCGCTCGACAGGACCGGCTTCACCGCGTACGCGTCGAAGCTCGGGGCCGTGGACGGCGTGGCGAGCGCCCGGTTGTCCCAGGTGAGCAAGGACGGCACGACCGCCGACTTCACCGTCACGCTCAAGTACGAGGCCTCGACGGACAAGGCGATCAACGCGGTGGGCAGGGTGCGCGAGGTCGCACATGCCGACGCTCCCGACGGCGCCGAAGCCCTCGTCGGCGGCATGTCCTCGATCTACAAGGACATCAACACCGCGGTCAACCACGACTACCGGACGGTGTTCCCCGTCGCCGCCGCCCTGATCATGGTCATCCTGGGGCTGCTGCTGCGCAGCGTGGTCGCCCCCTGGTATCTGATCGCCTCCGTGGGGCTGGGTTTCGGCGCGACCCTCGGCGCCACGGTGTGGATCTTCCAGGAGGGGCAGGGGCACTCCGGTCTGATGTTCATGCTCCCGGTGATCATGTATCTCTTCGTGGTCGCCATCGGCACCGACTACAACATCCTCATGATCGCCCGACTGCGCGAGGAGGCCCGCGAGGGCCGCGACCCGCGTGCGGCGGCCGGTATGGCGCTCCGGCACGCCGGGCCGACGGTGGCCGCCGCGGGCTTCATCCTGGCGGCGACCTTCGCCACGATGATGCTGGCGGGCAACGCGCTGCTCACGGAGATGGGTTTCGCGGTCTCCTTCGGCATCGCGGTCGCGGCCTTCGTGATGGCCATGTTCTTCACCCCGAGCCTCACCGCGCTCATCGGTCACGCGGCGTGGTGGCCGGGCCACGGAGACCGGGCGGAGGCTGCGGACACGGACACCCGGTCCAAGGGTTCCGGCCCGGCCGCAGGACAGGGCCGGAACGCGGTCGCACATGATCCTGCGGGCCGGCGCAGTTAACGCCGCAAAGGTGTGACAGGGCAAGTCTGCCGGGCTGTACGGCCCGGCAGACGCCGCATCAGCTCCCGCAGCCGGGCACCGTACGGATCCAGCGGTGATAGGCGTCCACGTCGACGTTGCTGCCGCACACGATGGTGACCACGTGGCGGCCGGCGAAGCGGTCACGGTCCTCGAGGACGGCCGCGATGCCGAGCGCGGCCGACGGCTCGACGACGAGACCGGCGTGGTCGAAAAGCATCCGCATTCCGGCGATGATCGACGCCTCCTGCACCAGGACGGCGTCGTCGGCGACCAGCAGGAGGTCGTCCAGGACGGCCGGGACGGGATACCGGCCGGCGACGCCGTCGGCGATGGTGCCGGTGGAGTCGGTGGTGACGACCCGCCGACTGCGCCACGAACGTGTCATCGCCGGTGCGCCCAGCGGCTGGACGCAGATCACCTCGGCTGCGGGCGCCAGGGTCTTCACCACATGCCCCACACCGGTGGCCAGTGCCCCGCCGCCGAGAGCGATCAGGACGGCGTCGAACGACGGCATCGCCTCCACCAGTTCCAGGCCGATGGTCGCCGCGCCCTCGCAGGTCTCGAGATCCAGGCTGTCCTCGAGCAGCCGGATGCCCTCGTGGCGTGCGATGGCCGCCGCCCGCTCGCGGGCCAACTCGTGGTCGCCGTTCACCAGTTCCAGCGTGGCGCCCAGGGCGCGGATGCGATCGAGCTTGGCCGCGGTCGCGAAACGGGAGGCCACGACGGTGACGTCGAGCCCGCGGCCACGACCGGACCAGGCGAGGGCCTGGCCGAGGTTGCCCGCGCTGGCGCACACCACGGCGCGCGAGTCCTTGCCGGCGAGCAGGCTCGCGACCACCTCGGTGCCGCGGGCCTTGAAGCTGCGGACCGGGTTCGCCGTTTCGAGTTTGATGCTCACCGTGCAGCCGAGGCCGGGCTCCAGCGCCTCGCAGCGGTAGAGCGGGGTGTCGAGAAAAACGGGGTCGATCATCCGGCGGGCGGCCCTGATCCGAGCAGTGTCGAGGCGCGTCTGCTGCATGACACGGCAGGGTAGCGCCGCCGTGGTCCTCGCTCTCCGTCCCATCAGCGCCGGACCAGCGCCGGCACGCTCAGACCGTCTTCCCTTTGTCGCCGGTCATGAACTGCACACCGATCGGTTTCTGCGGTGCAAGTGAAGAGATGGCCCCTGACCCGTGGCGCTGACGCGGCAGGGCCTGCCGAAGTGCCTCGGCAGGCCCTGTACTCGGATTGCGGATGTGCTCTCAGAAGGTGCGTTCGACCACCCGCACCCGCTCGGCACCGTCGAGGGCGGACCGCAGCACGGCGGCCGGCACCGGCGCGCCCGGTGTGTCGAGCAGACGCTCGTCGGGTACGGCCGGGTCGGCGACGTAGAGCCGGGTGTAGGCGGCGGCCTCGGCTCGAAACGCCAGCTCTCCGCCAACGGGCCGGCGTCGACGGTGTCGAAGCCGAGCCGCTCGACGAGGGCCGCCGCGCGGGTCTTGGCGTCGGTGTCGTCACTGGCGACGGGAAGGGCGGTGCGGTCCACGGCGCCGGACGGGCGGGCCAGCTGGGGGATGTGGTGGGCCAGGATGTTGTTGAACACCTTGACCAGCCCAGCCCCTGCGAAGTGCCGCTGAACCAGCTCACCGGTGGTCAGCTTCTCGTCGTCGAGCTCGGCGATCCGGTCGTCGCGGAACGGGTAGTAGTTGCTGGTGTCCAGCACGGTCCGTCCCCGCAGCAATGCCGCGGGGACGACGGTGTGCGCGGTCAGCGGCACGGCGAGCAGGACGAAGTCACCGGCCTCGGCCGCCTGCTCGACCGTACCGGCGGTGGCGAGCGGACCCAGCTCGGCGACGAGGCCACCGAGGCTCTCCGGGCCGCGCGAGTTGGCCACCACGACGGGGATGCCCGCCGCCACCGGGATCCTGGGCAGCCCGATCGCTTCCGGATCCTTCACACCGGCTGAGAGACCGTCAAGGCAGGATCTCGATGTACCCGTCGGTTCCGTGCACGCGGATCCGCTGCCCGTCCCGGATCAGCCGGGTGGCCTGCTCCACACCGACCACGGCCGGCAAGCCGTACTCACGGGCGATCACTGCGCCATGGGTCATCAGGCCGCCCACCTCCGTCACCAGGCCCGCGATTCCGACGAACAGCGGTGACCAGCTGGGGTCCGTGAAGGGCGTGACCAGGATGTCGCCCGCTTCGAGTTCGGCCTGCGCCATGTCCAGGATGACGCGGGCTCTTCCCTCGACGGTCCCGGCGGACACCGGCAGTCCGATCAGGGCGCCGGCCGGCACGTCGTCGCGCCGGTACGCCCCGTTGACGGCCTCACCGTCCGAGGTGAGCACCCGGGGCGGTGTGAGCGCCTGGTAGGACCGGAACGCGTCCTTGCGCTGCTGGATGAGCCGGCCATCCGCCCGGTGCGAACGCACGACGTCGTGGAGTTCCTGGAACGTGAGGTAGAAGATGTCCTCCTGCTCAGGGAGCACTCCTGCCTGCACCAGCCGGTCGGCCTCCGCCAGCAGGGCCTGCTTGTAGACGAAGTAGCGGCTGATGATGCCGTACTTCGGGTACTCCCGGTACCCGATGAAGGCTCGGACCTGGTCGATCATCCGCTTGGTCTCGTCGGCCTTCCGGTCCCCGGCGGGCAGGGCCCGCAGGCGTGACAGCACCTCCTGTTCCTTCCGCTGCGCCTTCTGCCGTCCCTGCTCGAAGCGTCGCTCGGCGGCGCCCGGTTCGAAGTTCCTGACGTTGTCGAGGATCACGGGCACCAGCGTGCTGGGGCGCTCGCGCCAACGCGGCCTCGTGATGTCGATCTCGCCGACGCAGCGCATGCCGTACCGGTCGAGGTAGGCCTCGATGGCGTCGCGCGCCTCGGCCCCGTCCGCGAGCTTCCCCAGTTCGTCCAGGAAGCCGTCGTCCACGACGCCCTGCAGGAACGCCACCACCTCCGGATGCGGGCGGATCACGTCGGCGACATCCAGCAGCGCCAGTCCCATCTCCGAGGTGACGTTGTCGGGGGCGGACAGCGTGAGCGTGTCGGCTGCGTTCTTCTCGCCCAGCCATTCCTCCAGCTTGTCGTTGAGCCACCACGTGGCCTCCATCCCCGCCATGATCGCCTGCATGTTCAGCGGATCACTGAGGACCCGCTTGTGCTCCTCGAAGGCCTCCAGCAGGAAGTCGAAGAGCGCCGGTCCGGTCCTGGTACGGATGTCGCGCTCCAATGCGGCGATGGACGCCCGGCTGCGCTCGATCAGTTCGCCGACGATGGCCGGATCGGCCTCGGTCGGGACGGACGCGCCGCCGGTCGGCGGCCCGACGGGACCCGCATCCGGGAGCGACGGGATGAAATCGCCGCGCTCCAGAACGGTTTCCAGGGCGTCCCTGATCAGCGGATCGCCTCTGCCGACAAGCTCCAGAAGGGCCGCGCGGCTCGCGGGCGAGGCCAGGCGGCGGGTGGCGTCGACGAACAGCCTCCCGCCGGCCTCCAGCATCGGTGCCATGGCCGTCAGCTGCCACACGGAGATGCCCAGAGGTTTCATGGGGTCGGTCATCATCTGCTGATGGCCGACGGAGAGATAGACGTGATTCTCCTCGTCGTCCCGCTCGGGGACGGGGAACAGCGTGGTGATCGGCCGGCTCTGAACGATCTGGAAACCTTCGTCGACCAGGCACCATTCGATGTCCTGCGGGCGGCCGAAGTGCGCCTCGATCCGCCGTCCGAGCCGCACCAGTTGCCCGACCTGCGCATCCGTCAGCGCCGGCTGCTCCTGCCGCTGCGAGTCGATCGCCACTTCCTGCGTTCCGCCGGCCGGCAGGGCCTGAACGGCACGCTGTTTTGCGGCGATCGTCCTGGCGAAGACTTCGCCGTCTCGCACCTTGTAGACGTCCGGGTTCACCAGGCCGGAGACCAGGGCCTCGCCGAGGCCGAAGCCGGCGTCCACGGTGGCGACCTTCCGGTTGCCCGTGACCGGGTCGGCCGTGAAGAGGATGCCGGCCGCGTCCGGGAAGACCATCCGTTGCACCACCACGGCCATGAGGACCGTGCGGTGGTCGATGCCGTTGCGCTGACGGTAGGTCACGGCCCGCTCGGTGAACAGCGAGGCCCAGCACCGGCTGACGTGCTGCAGAACCGCCGCCGGCCCCACCACGTTGAGGTAGGTGTCCTGCTGGCCGGCGAACGAGGCCGTCGGCAGATCCTCCGCCGTCGCGCTGGACCGGACGGCGTAGGCGGCCTGCTCGCCGAGCCGGCCGAGCGCACGGGTGATCGCCGCCGCGAGATCGGCCGGGACGGCAATCTCCTCGATGGTCCGGCGGATCTGCGTGCTGAGCGTGCGGATCGCCTCGCGGTCGTCAGGGTTGATGCGAGACAGTTCAGCGAGCCGGTCGTCGATCGACGGTGCCTCCGCCGTGATCCGGCGGAAGGCGTGGGTCGTCACACAGAACCCAGCCGGTACGCGAACGCCTTCGATCCGCGACAGCCCGCCCAAGTGTGCGCCCTTGCCGCCGACGACCGCGACCCGCGTCTCGTCGACGTCTTGGAGGTCCAGCACGTACCGCTCGGTCACTGATTGCTCCCCGTTTCCGCAGGTTGTGGCACCGGCCGACGATTCTGCACCGCGACCGGGGCCTTGCGGCAAGCCCCCCAGCGCGCTATAAGTTGAGAGTGGCAAGGAGGGTTCTCTCCTTGCCTTTGCTTTTTTTTGACCCCTCAGGGCAGGGGAAAGGATCCATCCCCCGATTGCGCACGCCCAGGGTTGAAAGCCTCCGCCGTGGATTCGCATTCGTGTCCGACGCCGAGCCGCCCTACGTGCCGGGCATGGACGCGGCCGGTGTGGTCCTGCCGAATCGGTGGTCCGCGCCCCGGCCGGCCCCTCCCCCAGGCCGGGCAGGGCCCGCCTTCAGCGATCGAGCGGCTCGTAGTCGAACCAGTCGAAGTGGACGGAACCGGTTGAGGCGAACATTCCGAAGACTCGGCCGGTGAAGCCGCCGGCGACCTCCGTGGACAGGTACTTGCCGTCGAGTGAGGCGAGTTCGGCGAAGGTGCCGTCCGGCTCCTCGATGCCGATCAAGACGGCGTCGGGGCCGGTGCGCGCGTCGTTCACCGTCTCGACGGCGGCCACCTCGATACGGAGGACCACGGGCCCCGGCGGCACCGGCCGGGACGCCACGACCGTGCTCAACGGGCCGATGCGGGCGCGCACTTGGACCTCGCCGGACGCCGCCTCGATGTCGTAGTGGTGCTGCTCGTCGAGGCGTACGGCCAGGCCGCCGCGCCCCTCCCTGACGTCGAGCAGGGTCCGCACCCGGCAGGACAGATGCTGCTGCCGCCGGCCGACGAACGTCACGTCGGTGTCGTCGAGCGAGGCTCCGCGGGCGCGCAGGGTCAGCCAACCGGGCCGTTCCTTGGTGGTGCAGTCCTCCGTCGGGCGATGGCGCAACGAGATCCAGTGCGGGGCCAGTTCGGTCACGTCGAAGTCGTCCCGGACCGGCGTGACGGGGCCCGGCTGCAGCGGCCACGGGGGCGCGGGCGCGTCGAGGGAGAGTTCACAGACGACCGGCCAGTCGTCCACCCAGGTCACGGATGCCAGGAACGTCTCGCGGCCGAGCACGTGCCAGCCCGGGGTGCCGCCGCCGGGCCGTACTCCGAGGAGCACCATCCACCACGAGCCGTCGGGTGCCTGGACCAGGTCGGCGTGGCCGGTGTTCTGGATGGGGTGGTCGGTGCCGCGGTGGGTGAGGATCGGGTTGTCCGGGCACGGCTCGAAGGGGCCTTCGGGCGTGCGGGCACGGGCGATCGAGACGCCGTGGCAGCGCTCGGTGCCGCCCTCGGCGATGAGCAGGTACCAGTAGTCGCCGATCCGGTACAGGTGCGGTGCCTCGGGAGCCTTGGCGCCGGGCATCCCGGACCAGAGTTTGCGCGCGGGCCCGAAGGTCTCCCCGGTGTACGGGTCGAGGCGGACCTGGGAGACCCCGGCGACGGTGCACCAGCAGGTGCCGTCCTCGTCCCAGGCGAGGTCCGGGTCGATGCCGTGCACCCCGGGCAGCCGGACCGGGTCGGACCAGGGGCCCGCCGGGTCGGTGGCCGTGACCAGCAGGTTGCCGTCGGCGCTCACGTTGGTGACGATCAGCCAGAAGCGGCCGTCGTGGTGACGCAGGGTGGGCGCGTAGATCCCGCCCGAGGAGCGCGAGTCCGGCGGCAGGCGCAGCTGAGCGGACCGGTCCAGCGCGTTGCCTATCTGGGTCCAGTGCACCAGGTCCCGGCTGTGGAAGAGGGGTACGCCGGGGAAGTACTCGAAGCTGGAGCAGGCGAGGTAGTAGTCCTCGCCCACCCGGCAGATGCTCGGATCGGGGTGAAAACCGGGGATGACTGGGTTGTTGACGGTGGTGGTGCCCGTCTCGGGCCTGCTCGACACCCTGATCGAGTCCTTTCACTGGTTCACTGGCTGCGGTTCACCGGCTGCGTTCACTGGGTCGGCATTCGCCGGCTCAGCCGTTGCGGTGGAGTTGTACGACCACGATCGAGTAGGCTGGCACGGTCTGGCGGGTGGCGCTCCCGGTGGTGGCGGAGCCGATCGAGGTGGCGTTCTTCAGGTACGAGTACACGGTCGGGGTGGCCGAGGACGGGGTGAACCCGCTGTAGGACAGGGTCACCGTGGCAGCGTTCGCGGGGTCCTTGTTGATGAGCAGGACGCTCACGTCGCCGTTCGCCCGCCGCACGGCGTGCGCAGACACCAGCGCCGTCGAACTGGCGGCGCGGACCAGCCCGTCGCCCGGCGCACCCAGCTTGGTGATCATCCGGGCGCCGTAGTAGGGCGGGAAGGGCGTGTTCAGCGGCGGTTCGCAGGAGGCTCCGCTGGAGAGGATTCCTCCGTCGTCGTAGTCGGTGGCGCCCTCCACCGTGGTCACATGGCTGCAGTCGGTGCCGTTGTGCAGGTCCCACCAGTCGAGGGTGAAGGCACCGTTCTCCATCCACGTCAGGTACTCGTCCGGCGCGAACAGCCCGTTCGGGGAGGTGTCCTTGTAGGCGTTGGCGCCGGCCTCGGTCACCGCGATGCCCACGTTGTGCGCGTTGCTCCCGGCGTACTGGTTGATCAGTGACCGGAGGGCGGCTGCCATGCCGGGGATCTCGGCCTGGGGTTTGCCCAGCAGGTCGGCCTGGCTGCTGCCGATCGGGTAGTGGTGCACGATCACGAAGTCGATCTTCGGGCCGGCGATCGAGAGGACCGTGTGGTTCCAGTCCATCGTGTCGCCGGGGCCGGTGATGCCGTCGGGCCAGGACCCCGGGGTGGTCAGCACGGCGCCGATCTTGATGGTCGGGTCCACGGCCTTCATCGCGGTGGCGTACTGCACGAGGTTGTTCGCATACGTCGTGGCGGTCTTGCCGGCGTGGTGGTCGGTCTCCCAGGTGGCGCCGTAGAGGCCGTTGCCGAAGACCTCGTTGCCGATCTCCCAGTACTGCACCCCGTAGCCCTTGGTCACGTTGGCGTACCGCACCCAACCGGCTGCCTCCTCGGGTGTGCCCGAGCCGTAGTCGGCAGTGATGATCGGCTGTGCTCCGGCGGCGCGCACCATGCTCATGAAGGTGTCGAAGTCGGTGTTGGGGGCGACGTATCCGCCCTCGACGGTGTGCGTCTGCCAGTGGTATCCGTCGGCGTAACTGCCGCCCGGATAGCGGACCATGCCGACGCCGGCGTCCTTGAGCAGACCGGGAACCGACGGGTGGTTCATGTTGCCGTCGTAGACGGCGACGTTCATGCCGACACCGGTGGCCGGGATGCTCGCCAGGGTGCGCCCTGCGTCCACCGACACGGTGGCGGTGACCGCGGCGGCAGCGGCCTCCGCCCGCGGGGTGGCGGCGGTGACGGATCCGGCCGCGGCCAGCGAGACGGCTGCGGCGAACCCGATCAGGCGGGTGCGGTGTCTTTGAACCAGCCTGCGCAAGTGCCCTCCAGCGGATGACGAGCGGGCGGGTGGACGGGAGACGCGCACCACGGTCCATGAGCTGGACGCACATGGCAAGTGTCGTGGCGGAGATACGAAAGTTTCGAAACCCTCGGGCGGTCTTACTTCAACGGAGCGGTGCTCCCCCGGACCGTCAGGGTCGTCGCGATCTCCAGCCCCGCCTGGGGCGCCTGCTCGCCGCGGCCGAGGGTGAGCGCCATCTCGGTCGCCGCCGCCGCCATCTCGGTCAGGGGCTGGTGGACGGTGGTCAGCGGTGGGTCCACCCAGGCCACCACCGGGAGGTCGTCGAAGCCGACCACGCTCAGGTCGTCCGGGATGCGCAGGCCGGCCTCGCGGGCCGCCCGGTAGACACCGAGCGCCTGGAGGTCGTTGGCGGCGAAGATCGCCGTCGGGCGTTCGGGCAGAGCCAGCAGGGTGCGCGCCGCCTCGTAGCCGTCGTCGCGGGTGAGGCCTGCATGCACGACGATCTCCGGATCGACCGGCAGGCCCGCGGCCTGCATCGCCGAGCGGTATCCGTCCAGTCGGGCGGAGCAGCACAGCTGCTCCTCGGGGCCGCTGATCATCGCGATGCGCCGGTGGCCGAGTTCGGCGAGGTGGCGGGTCGCGGCGCGGCCGCCGGACCAGTTCGTGGCGCCCACGTACGGGACGTCGTCCGGCAGCTCCACGATCGGGTCGAAGACGACGAACGGGATGCCCTTCGCCGTCAGTTGCTCGCGTTCGGCCTCGGAGAGCTGCGCCACCGACAGCACGCAGTTCGGGCGCCGGGCGACCGTGTCGTCCCAGGCGGGCGCCGCACTGTCGTGCAGGCCGAACTCGGAGACCATGACGCCGACGCGGTGGCGGCGCGCCACCCGCTCCACACCCCGGATGATCTCGACCGCCCACATGTCCTTGAGCTCGCGGAAGACGAGCTCGACGACGTTGCTTCGGCCCGCTCCGGCGGGCTTGCGGTAGCCGTAGCGGTTGATCAGCTCCTCGACCCGGGCGCGCGTGTCCGCGGACACCCCCGACTTTCCGTTGAGCACCTTGGACACGGTCGGCACCGACACCCCCGCCGACTCGGCGATGTACGCGATCGTGACCGACTTGGGCGTGTCACGCTCCTCGTGCTCCCGATCCGCCGGTCCGTCTGCTGCGTTGTCCGCCAAGGTGGCCTTCCCGATCATCGAAACGCTCGCGCCCGCCGCGGGCCTGGCGCGAAAGCCGGTTGAACAGCGTCGAACAGGTGTTGTCGCGTCATTCTCGCATCTCGTACCGACGAACCTGTGGCCCCGGACACATCTTCATGTTAATTTCTCCGCCGCTCATAGAGAAACTTTCCATCGAATACCGGTTTACGTTTCCCTGCGCGGTCTGCGCCCCCATCAACCGGAAGGTGTCCGTGATGACGCGGAGACTGGTACCGAGACTCGCCGCGGTGCTCCTGCTGGCGCTCGCCCTCCTGCCGCTGATGCCCGCAACCTCACGGGCCGCCGACCCGCCTCCGGCCGACTCCGCCACCGCCCGCAGCGCTGTCGCGGCCATGCAGCCCGGCTGGAACCTGGGCAACACCTACGACGCCATCCCCGACGAGACGTCCTGGGGCAACCCGCCCGTGACCAGGGCGCTGTTCAGGAAGATCAGGTCGCAGGGCTTCAGGAGCATACGGCTGCCCGTCACCTGGGGCGTCCACCAGGGCGCCGCCCCTGACTACACGATCGACCCGGCCTGGCTGGCGAAGGTGCGGCAGGTGGTCGACTGGGCGCTGGACGAAAACCTCTCCGTGCTGCTCAACATGCACCACGACTCGTGGATGTGGGTCAACACCCTCTCCACGGACCACGACGCCGTCCTCGCACGCTACAGCGCGACCTGGACCCAGATCGCCGCGGAGTTCCGCGACGAGTCCTCCCGGTTGGCGTTCGAGAGCATCAACGAGCCGACGTTCAGCGGCACTTCGGGCGACGACGAGAACTACCGGCTGCTGGCCGAGCTCAACACCGACTTCCACCGCATCGTGCGCGCCTCCGGCGGCCGCAACACCGACCGGCTCCTCGTCCTGCCCACCCTGTACACCAACGCCGACCAGGGACGGCTCGACGCGCTGGCCACCCAACTCACCGCCCTGCACGACCCCATGGTGGCCACCACCGTCCACTTCTACGGCTGGTGGCCGTTCAGCGTGAACATCGCCGGCTACACCCGGTTCGACGCCACCGCCCAGAAGGACCTCACGGACACCTTCGACCGCGTCCACGACACCTTCGTCGCCCACGGCATCCCCGTCATCATCGGCGAGTACGCCCTGCTCGCCTACGACCACAACCGTCCGGGCATCATCGAACGCGGTGAGCAGCGCAAGTACTTCGAGTTCCTGGGCAACTACGCCCGCGAGCGGAAGCTCACCACGATGCTGTGGGACGCGGGGCAGTTCCTGAACCGCAGCACGCTGCAATGGCGGGACCCGGAGCTGTTCGCCCAGATCAAGTCGAGCTGGAGCACGCGCTCGGGCACCGCCTCCAGCGACCAGGTGTTCCTGCCGAAGTCGGGTGACATCACCGCACGGAGCGTCACCCTCAACCCGAACGGCACCGACTTCCGGGGACTGCGGTACGGCTCCCGCAACCTGCTGAAGGGCAGGGACTACACCGTCTCCGGCAGCCGGCTCACGCTGAAGCCCGCCGCACTCACCGAACTCGCCGGCGACCGCGCGTACGGGACCAACGCCACACTGCAGGCCCGGTTTTCGCGAGGCGTCCCGTGGCGGATCGACGTGATCACGTACGACACCCCGGCCCTGTCAAAGGCCTCCGGGGACACCGGCGGCCTCACCATCCCCACGCAGTTCCGGGGCGACCAGCTGGCCACGATGGAGGCCACCTACGACGACGGAGGCAACGCCGGCCCCGCGAGCTGGACGCCCTACCAGCAGTGGGACGCAGCCTTCACGGCGTACACCGGCGACTCCATCAAACTGACCTCCGATTTCGTCAAGTCCCTCAAGGACGACGCCCGCGTCACGCTCACCTTCCACTTCTGGAGCGGCGCCACGGTGATCTACCACGTCACCAGGACGGGCAACACGGTGACCGGCACGGCCGGCTGACCCAGGCCGCTGCAGCTGCTTGAGGGCAGGCACTTCGGCACGGACCGGCCGTGCCGAAGTGCCCCTGAGAGTGGCCTGCGTCAGTGCAGGCCGCGCTCCAGCCGCTCCGCCACGAGCTTCACGAATCGCGCGGGCTCCTTGGGCTGGCCGCCCTCCGCGAGGACGGCCAGACCGTGCAACAGCTCGGCCGTCTCCGCGAGTTCGGTCCGGTCCTCGCTCTCCTGGTACGCCTGGTTCAGGCCCTGCACGAGCGGATGCCCGGCGTTGAGTTCGAGGATCCGCTTGGTGGGCGGGACCTCCTGGCCCATGGCGCGGTACATGTTCTCCAGCGCAGGAGTCAGATCGTGAGCGTCGGAGACGACACAGGCCGGGGAGACGGTCAGACGGGTCGACAGGCGGACGTCCTTCACCTCCTCGGCCAGCTGCTCCTTCAGCCAGCCCAGCAGACCGGCGTAGGCCTCGGTCTGCTTCTCCCGCTCGGCCTCGGCCTGTTCGTCGCCCTGGACGTCGAGGTCGATCTCGCCCTTGGCGACGGACCGGAGGGCCTTGCCCTCGAACTCGCCCACGGCGTCGACCCATACCTCGTCGACGGGGTCGGTGAGCAACAGGACCTCGACGCCGCGCGCCCGGAACGCCTCCATGTGCGGGGAGTTCTCGAGGCTCTGCCGGGACTCGCCGGTCATGTAGTAGATGTCGTTCTGGCCGTCCTTCATCCGCTCCACGTACTGCTGGAGGGTGGTCGCCTCGTCCTCGGAGTGCGTGCTGGCGAAGGACGCGACCGCGAGCAGGGCGTCACGGTTGTCGGGGTCGCCGAACAGCCCCTCCTTGAGCACGGCGCCGAACTCCCGCCAGAACGCGGTGTACTTGTCGGGGTCGTTGGCCTTCATCTCCTTGACCGACGACAGGACCTTCTTGGTCAGCCGGCGCTGGATCATGCGGATGTGCCGGTCCTGCTGGAGGATCTCACGGGAGACGTTGAGCGAGAGGTCCTGCGCGTCGACGACACCCTTGACGAAGCGGAGGTACGGCGGCAGCAGCGCCTCGCAGTCGTCCATGATCAGCACACGCTTGACGTAGAGCTGCAGACCGCGCCGGAAGTCCCGGGTGAACAGGTCGTGCGGGGCGTGCGCCGGCAGGAAGAGCAGGGCCTGGTACTCGAAGGTGCCCTCGGCCTGCAGGCGGATGGTCTCCAGGGGGTCGCGCCAGTCGTGGCTGACGTGCTTGTACAACTCGTGGTACTCGTCGTCGGAGACCTCGTCGCGCGAGCGGGCCCACAGGGCCTTCATCGAGTTCAGCGTCTCGGGCTCGGCCGGGTCCTCGCCGTCGCCGCCCGGCTGCGGGACCAGCCGGATCGGCCAGGTGATGAAGTCCGAGTACCGCTTGACGATCTCCTTGACCTTCCAGGCGGAGGTGTAGTCGTGCAGCTGGTTCTCGGAATCGGCCGGCTTGAGGTGGAGCGTGACGGCGGTGCCCTGCGGTGCGTCGTCGACGCTCTCCAGGGTGTAGGTGCCCTCGCCGCGCGAGGACCAGCGGGTGCCACCGGCCTCACCGGCGCGCCGGGTCACCAGCGTCATCTCGTCGGCCACCATGAAACCGGAGTAGAAGCCGACGCCGAACTGCCCGATGAGCCCCTCGGCCCCGGCGGCGTCCTGGGCCTCCTTCAGCTCCTTGAGGAAGGCGGCCGTCCCGGAGTTGGCGATGGTGCCGATGAGGTTGCCGACCTCGTCGTGCGACATCCCGATGCCGTTGTCCCGCACGGTGAGCGTACGGGCGTCCGGATCGAGCTCGATCTCGATGTGCAGGTCGGTGGTGTCGACGTCGAGGCTGTCGTCCCGCAGCACGGCCAGGCGCAGCTTGTCGAGCGCGTCGGAGGCGTTGGAGACGAGTTCCCGCAGGAAGACGTCCTTGTTCGAGTAGACCGAGTGGATCATCAGCTGGAGCAGCTGACGAGCCTCTACTTGGAACTCAAACGTTTCGGTCGGCATGGCTCGTGTGTCCTCGCAGGTCCCTAAAGTGCCAGGTCAGGTGAGAGTCACTGTAGAACATGGCAGGCGCCGAGCGGGGTGGCAGGTTGTCAAAAGCCCGCATGCCGACAGTAATTCGCCCGCAGCGTCTGGCGTAACGCACGTGTCACCGGATATGTCATGTCTCGGTCATCGATCGGTCATCGGTCGGCACGCCCGTGCCGGAGTGAAGGGACCCCCCCGTGCGCCTGCGACCCCTGCGCGTCCTGTGCTGTTCCGCCGCCCTCGCCCTGTCCACGCCCGCCCTGCTGCCCGGCACGGCCTCCGCGGCGGTCCCCACCTCCCCGGTCTACCTGCAGAACTACACCACCGGGCGCAACGCCGCCGACGCCGCCGGCACCGTCGCCGCGCACAATCCCAAGGGCAACGAGGACCACCAGCAGTGGACCCCGGTCGCGGTCGGCGGCGGCTACCAGCTGCAGAACGCCGACGAGGCGGGCACCTGCCTCGGCCGCAGCGGCACCTCCGCGGTCACCGCCGGCTGCGGCGCGGACGGCACGACCTGGACGATCACCTCCGGCGCCGACAGCGCGTACACGATCACCGCACCCGGCACCTCGCAGTACCTCACCGGCTCGGCCTCCGACGCCGGCGCCGTACAACTCGGCTCGGCGGGCGACCTCGCCCGCTGGTACCTCACCCCGGTCACCTACCCCACCACGGCGATGCCCTCCGCCGACACCCGCACCCTGGACCAGGTCACCTTCCTGACCGCGCACAACGCCTTCGCCAACGGCGTCGACGGCAACTTCGCCACGTTCCCGGTCAGCTGGTTCCCCAACCAGAACTACGGCGTCAGCCGGCAACTGGCCGACGGCGTGCGCGGGTTCATGCTCGACGACTACACCGTCAACGGGCAGGCCGTCCTCTGCCACAACAGCTGCGACGGCGTCAGCAGCCCCGTCCCGCTCGCCACCGACCTGCAGCGCATCGTCGACTTCCTCAAGGCCCGCCCGGGCCAGTTCGCCACCGTCTTCCTGGAGGACTACGCCTCCTCCGACGTGCTGAAGTCCTCCCTCGCCTCCGTGAGCGGCCTCTCCGACGTGCTGTACCGGCCCGACCAGGAGGGCGTGGCCACCAAGGGCTGGCCGACCATGGCCGACCTGGCCGCACGCGGCAAGCAGCTGCTGATCTTCAGCGACCGGACCCGGGCGAGCGACACCGCGAGCGGCTGGAACACCCGCGACACCTTCGGGGTGATGTACCAGCGCGAGTGGACCGTGGAGAACTACTGGTCCATGGGCGGCGGAATCGGCGTCTCGGACTGGTCCTGCTACAGCCGCTGGGACACCCGCCCCCTCACCACGGACTCGCCCGCCTTCCACCCGCTGTTCGTGATGAACCACTTCCGCGATTACACCATTGGCTCCACCGCGCAGACGGACAACGGCAAACTCCTCAACCGTGCACAGAACTTCTGCACACCTGCCGCCCGCAAGAAGCCCAACTACCTTGCCGTGGACCGCTACGACCTCGGCTCCCCGAGCCCGCTCACCACGGTGGGCAGCCTCAACACCTACGTCCTCGCGCCGGGACAGTGACCGTCGATCGGTGCGCAGAGGTGTGGAATGCTGCGGTCCCAGGCACTGTCTCCCGCAGAGAGTGCGCCCCTGCCGGACGGACCGCCTGGAGCCTGATGAACACCACAAGCCGACCGCACGACAGCGCCGCCCCACTCGCGTGGTTCGAGCACGGGGCCGGCGCCTGGACCGAGTCCGTCACCGCCCGTGTCGCCTGAGCCCGACCGGACGGTCGACGCGGAACACGTCAGGCGGGAGATCCTCGACGAGGCCGCGGGCGCCGAGCCGTACATCCTGCGCGGTGCCCACGTCACCGGGGCGTTGCTGCTGGACGGGGCGGAGATCAGGCGGTCCCTGCGGTTCGAGGCGTGCCGGTTCGACGAGGCCGTCAGCCTGGAGGGGGCGACGATGCTCGGGGTGAGCGTCGTCGACTGCACGCTGCCCGGCTTCCGGGCGCCGACGGCACGGTTCGGCGGGCGACTCGATCTGCGCCGCTCGACCATCGGCGGGGACGGCCGGCACGCACTCGAACTCGTGCACGCGGACATCGCGGGAGCGCTGCGCCTCGACGGGGCACGTCTGATCGCGCCGGGGCGGACGGCGATGGACGCCGGGGGCGTGGTGATGCGGGGCGGCGTGTTCTGCGAGGACGGCTTCGTCGCCGAAGGCGAAGTCAGCTTCCCCGGGGCCGAGTTGCCGGGCGGGTTGTGGATGCGCGGGGCGCGGATCACTGTGGGCTCGCCGGACGCGTTCGCCTTCCACGGAGACATGCTCAAGGCGTCGACCGTACGGCTGTCACGGGGTTTCACGACCGACGGCAGGGTGCGGCTGCGCAGCGTACGGATAGAGGACCTGCTGACCTTCGACGATGCCGAACTGCTCGGTTCCGGCACGTCGTTGATGTGCGTGGGGATGCAGGCCGGGGCACTCGACCTCCGGTTCCGGTACCGGCCCGCGGGCGGCGTGAACCTGCGCACCGCGCACGCCGACCGTATCCAGGACGACCCCTCGACCTGGCCGAAGACACTGGGCCTGGACGGGCTGACGTACGGCTGGCTGGGCGAGACGGCGCACACGCGGCGCGAGGACGTCGAGAACCGGCTGGCGTGGCTGCGCCACCAGCCCGTCTATGTTCCGCAGCCGTACGAGCAACTCGCCTCCCACTACCGCAGATGCGGGCACGAGGACGAGGCACGGCGGGTGCTGCTCGTGCGGGAGCGGTGCCGCCGGGCGACACTGGGGCCGGCGGGCCGAGCCTGGGGCTGGCTCCTCGACTCCACGGTCGGATACGGCTACCGACCGTGGATCGCCGGAATCTGGCTGGCGCTGCTCACGCTGATCGGCTCGCTCGTGTTCGCCGCACACGACCCCGTGGCGAACACGAAGGACGAGGGCACGCCGTTCAATCCGGTCGTCTACACCCTCGACCTGCTGGTCCCGATCGGCGGCCTGGGCCAGCGCGACCACTGGCACTGGGCACAGGGCGGTGTGCAGGGATTGGCGTACGCGCTGATCGCGATCGGCTGGGTCCTGACGACCGCGGTCGTGGCGGGGGTGACCAGGACGCTCAGCAGGAACTAGCGTCCGTCTGCCCAGTGGCTGCCCGGTGCTTGGGGCCGGTGGCGCTCATGCTGCTTGAGCCCGTCCACCAGAAGAGGATCCACGTCCGCCCGGCGTCGGCGGCGGAGTCCCCGGTGCTGAGGGAGCGCCATGACCTCCCTGCAAGGACGCGGGCTTCACCCACCACACCCCAGCGCGCACACCTACGCGTTCCCTCCCCGTCGGCGCGGCCGAGCCGACGACCGCCCCTGCGTCGCCGGCTACTGCTTCGAACGCCAAGGGACCACCGGGTTCGTGGCGGAGTTCGTCAAGGCATCGAGCTGGGCGGCGAGTTCGGGGTGGCCCGGGGTGAGGTGGGGGCGGGCGGCGTTGAGGGGGTCGATGAGGACGGCGGGGTCGTCGTGGGCGAGGGCCGCGTGGAGTTGGCCGAGCGGGTTGCGGGCCGCGGTGGGGAGGTCGGTGAGGGCGCTGATCTGGCCGGCGATGCGGCGCAGGTCGGCTGCGTTGCGGCGGGCCCAGGCGGCGGTGGTGCGTTCGGCGGCGCGGCGCTCGCGGGTGGCCTGGACGCGTTGTTCGCCGGTGGTGCCTGCGGGACCGGGCCTGCCCCGCAGATAGCGGCGTTCGGCTGCCTGGCGGCTGGAGACGCCGAGGGGGTGGGCGAGGTCGGCCCAGCTGGCACCCGCGTGGCGGGCGGTCTCGATCAGACCGGTTTCCCATTCGGCGAGCTGCTCGCGCACCTGCCGCAGCAGCAGAAGGGAGGCCAGCGCCTTCTCCGGGGCGACGTCCTGGGTGTCTGCGGTGTCGCGGTCCTCGTGCCGGGCGGCCTGCAGGGCGTCGTCTATGGCGTGCAGAGCCGCCGCGGCGGCGAGGAACGACGTCGGCCCTGGTGCGCCGATGCTGGACGATGTCGGCTGGTCGGCCGGGGTCATGAGCACCTCCTCAGTCTGTCATCCTTTGGACGACGCCTCGCTTGTCATCCATTGGACGACATGGTACAACGTTTTCAGTGAGGCGCATTGGCAGCAACTGCCCGAACCTTCCTGGAGGTGTTTTCGATGTTGATGCGCACTGACCCCTTCCGTGAGTTGGACCGGCTGGCGCAGCAGCTGATGGGCCCGGGCACGTGGTCCCGGCCGTCCCCGATGCCGATGGACGCCTACCGCGAGGGTGACGAGTACGTGGTGGCCTTCGACCTCCCCGGCGTCAGCCCGGACGCGATCGACATCGACGTCGAACGGAACATGCTGACCGTCAAGGCCGAGCGCCGGCCCGTGACGAAGGCCGACGACGTGCAGATGGAGCTGTCGGAACGGCCGCTCGGCGTCTTCTCGCGCCAGCTCGTGCTGGCCGACACCCTGGACACCGAGCACATCAAGGCCGACTACGAGACAGGCGTGCTCACCCTGCGCATCCCGATCGCCGAGCGCGCCAAGCCCCGCAAGATCACCATCGGCGTGGGATCCGACCGCAAGGAGATCTCCGGCTGAGCCGGACAGCCGAAGACGGAACAACGGCGGAGGACAGGTACCTGATCTCCCCCCGGGGCCTGTCCTCCGTTACCCGTGGACCGAGGAAGGGTGGCGGCCGACGTGACTGTGCGACGCGAAGCGTTCCTCAACCGTGTGAGGGAACGCGGCGAGTACGCCACCCTGGAGGAAGCCGACCGCGCGGCCCGCGTGGTGCTCGCCCTGCTGGGCGCACACCTGGTCGGCGGGGTACGCGCCCGGCTGGCGGCGCGTCTGCCGGAGGACTTCGCCCTGATCCTGCTCAATCCGCTGCAGAGCGCCGAACCGCTGTCCCCCGAGCGGTTCGTGCGCGCGACCGCGGCCTGGATCGAAGGGGCGACCGAGCAGACCGCCGCCTGGGACGTCAGCGCCGTCCTGTCCACGGCCGCCGACGCCGCCGGCGACGACCTTCTCAAGGAGATCCTGCTCCAACTCCCCACGGGCTACGACCTGCTCTTCGGCCGCATTCAGCCCACCTGACCACCCACCCACCGGTGACCGCACGCCGGTCGCCACGACCCGGTGACAGAAAGGCAACCACCGCAGTGATGTCCGACCACAGCGCACCGTTCCAGCAGCCCTATGGAAGGGCGTACGAACAGATGCTGGAAAAGGTCCGCTACGACGGCGCCTATCCCACCCGCGAGAAGGCAGAGCAAGCCGTCCGCCTCGTGCTCGCCGGGCTGGGACGCCAGCTGACCGGCGACGAACGCGTCGACCTCGCCGCCCGCCTCCCCCTCGAAGCCGCGCGCATTCTCACCGCCCAGATCCCCGACACCCAGCCGCTGACCGGCTGGGCCTTCGTCAAGGACCTCGCCGCCCGCACCGGCGCCTCCCTGGCCACCACCCGCTGGGACACCGGGTCCGTGTTCTCCGCCGTCGCGGCCTACGCGGGCTCCGACCTCGTCACCCGCATCCTGCGCCAGCTCCCGTCCGGCTACGCACTGCTGTTCGGCCGCGCGGAACTCACCCAAGCCGCATAGGCGGCCGCACATTTCGGGCGTCGCCCACGCCGGTGACCGTGACGCGTGCACGGGCTGCACAGACCGCGCAGTGCGGCCGGTCACCGGCATCTTGCTGACCGCTCCGAGGATCGCAGACAGAACACCGTTACTCGCATGCGGCCTCACGGCGCCTACTCGTCGGCGACCTCGCCCGGTTCGAACCGCAGCTCCGTCATGCGTACTCCGGCTGCCACATGGCGTCCTGAACCTGCTGGATGACGTCGTCGAGCGGGACGCGCGCGACCCCCTCCTCGGCGGCGCGGCGGGCGACCGACGCCGCCACCGTTGCCGACGAGGCCCGCAGGTTCTCGACCTGCGGTAGCAGCGGGGCCCCCGGAGCGGACAGGTCGGCCAGGCCCGCCACCGCCTCGGCGGCCGCCTGGAGCATGCCGTCGGTGATCCGGGAAGCCCGCGCCACGACGGCCCCGAGGCCGAGACCCGGGTAGAGCAGGGCGTTGTTGGCCTGGCCGATGACGTACGTGGTGCCGTCGAGCGCCACCGGAGCAACCGGGACGCCGGCCGCCACGAGGGCCTTGCCGTCGGTCCACCTCAGGACGTTCTCCGGCAACGCCTCGATCCTTTCCGTGGGGTTGGACAGGGGCAGCACCACCGGTCGTTCCACATGCCCGGCCATGGACCGGACGATGTCCTCGCTGAAGGCCCCGTGCACGGTCGAGGTGCCGACCAGCACGGTCGGGTGCACCCGGTCCACGACCTCCTTCAGCCCGATCGGCCGCTCGTGGCCGCCGGACCATTCCTCGTCGGGGCGGGCGTAGAGCCGCTGGTAGTCACGCAGCCCGTCGGTGGACCGCAACAGCAGGCCCTGCCGGTCCACGCACCAGACGCGTGCCACCGCCTCCTCGCCGTCCAGGCCGTCGCGGACCATGGCGTCGCGCAGTTGGTCGGCGATGCCCACCCCTGCGGTGCCCGCGCCGAAGACGACCACGCGCTGCTCGCGCACCGGCGTCCCGGACACGCGCGCCGCGTTGAGCACGCAGGCCAGGGTGATGGCGCCGGTGCCCTGCATGTCGTCGTTGAACGTGCAGACCTTCTCGCCGTACGTCTCGAGCAGCCTGCGGCCGTTGCCGGGGCCGAAGTCCTCCCAGTGCAGCAGCGCGTGCGGGAACAGGTCCCGCACCGTGTCCACGTACGCGGCGACGAACGCGTCGTAGTCCTTCCCCCGCGCGCGGGAGTGCCGGTTGCCCACGTACAGCGGGTCGTTGAGCAGTGCCTGGTTGTCCGTCCCGACGTCGAGCATGACGGGGACCGCCCGGCCCGGGTGGAGGCCGGCGGCGGCCGTGTAGACGGCCAGTTTGCCTACGGAGATCTGCATGCCGCCCACACCCCAGTCCCCGATGCCGAGGATCTGCTCGGCATCGGTGGCGACCACCAGGTCGACCTCGTCCGGACCGAGGCCGAGCGCCTCGAACGCGGGCCGTACGTCCTGCGGGTGGTCGATGGACAGATACACCCCGCGAGGACGCCGGTACTCGTGGCTGTACCGCTTGATCGCCTGCCCCACCGTGGGGTCGTAGACGATGGGCAGCAGTTCCGTCAGATTCTCGGTGAGCAGGCGATGGTAGAGCACCTCGTTGCGGTCGTGCAGCTGCTCCAGGCAGACGTTCTTCGCCAGGTCGTCCGGCTGGGCCTGAACCTGCTCCCAGGCCCGGCGGGCCTGCTGCTCCAGCGAGAGCACACCCGGTGGGAGCGTCCCCACCAGGCCGTGCTGCTCCCGTTCCTCCCGTGTGAAGGCGACCCCTTTGTTCCGCAGCGCGTCAGCCAGCAGGGCCCGCCCGTGCGGGTCGTCGCGGCGCGAGGACATGAGTACTCCTCCGTCGACTGCATCGTCCCCGCTCCGGGGTTCCCGTCCGGCCCGGCAGCAAACCGACATGCCGCACCGCAGCCTGGCACGCGTGGGCCCGGCCGTAATTCGTTTTGACCTGGACACGCCTCGACGCTGCACTGTGGCGGGGCGCCGCGGGTCGTGGTGCCGGTATCCCGGGGAGGCAGCGGCAGCAATGGAGATCCGTTCCACGACGGACCAGGACTTCAAGGTCTTCGTCGACACCATGCATGCCGCGTTCGGGCGCTTCCCGGAAACCCCGGCCGAGGGCGGCGGCGGGGTGTGGTGGGCGGCGCTCGAAATGGACCGCAATCTGATAGCCGTGACGGCGGACGGGCGGCCTGTCGGCACCGCCGGTGCGTACTCCTTCGAGCTCACACTGCCCGGTGACATCCTCGTCCCCACCACCGGGGTGACCGCCGTCGGCGTCCTGCCCTCGCACCGGCGCCAGGGCGTGCTCACCGCGATGATGCGGCGCCAGCTCACCGAAGTGCGGGCCCGGGGGGAGTTCCTCTCCGTACTGCTGGCCTCCGAGGCCGTGATCTACCGCAGGTTCGGCTACGGGCCGGCGACCTACACGCGACGGCTGACGGTGCCGCGCCACCGGGCCGCCCTCGCCCTCCCCCGGGCGCACGGAACAACCGAGACGACCGGCTGGGCCACAGGCTCGGTCGAGCTGCTGCGGCGTTCCGAGTGCGGCGAGCTCCTGGAGGAGGTCTACGACCGCTACCGCCGCACACAGCCCAGTGCGCTGTCCAGGCCGCACCGCTGGTGGGCCTCGGGCGCCGGGCAGCCCCCCCCCCATCGCTCCGGCGTCGCGCCATGTGGCCGTCCACCGTGACGCCGAGGGTCTCCCGGACGGGTACGCCAGCTATGCGATCGGCGAAGGCGACGCCTTGACGGTCGACGAGACCATCGCCACCCACGACGCCGTCTTCACGGCCCTGGCCCGGTTCGTGCTCGGACACGACCTGGTCCGTCAAGTGGTGTTCAAGCACATCGCGCCCGACAGTCCGCTGCGCTGGCAGCTTGCGGACTTCCGCGCCGGCGAGGCCGGCAGTGACACGGACTGGCTCTGGGTGCGGCTGCTGGACGTCCCGCGGGCGCTGACCGCGCGTGGCTGGTTCATGGACGGCGAGCTCGTTCTCGACGTCGACGACCCGTTCCTGGGCGAACACGGCCGCTACCTGCTGACGGTGCGGGACAGCAAGGCCGAATGCGTTCCCACGGACCGGGATCCCGACCTGTCCCTGGACGTGAGCGACCTCGGTTCGATCTACCTCGGCGGTACGGCCCCGAGCACGCTCGTGCGCGCCGGGCACATCCGGGCCCACCGCCCGGGCGCGGCCGCCCTCGCCGACGCCCTCTTCCGCAGCGAGCGCTCGCCGCACTGCCTGCACTGGTTCTGACCGCATTTCCGCACCAGCAGATGGGACCGCCCGACGATGCATCAGCCGTAGCCTTCGGTTCAGTGGCCGGCCGTTGCGACCAGGCGCCGCAACGAAGCGTGGGCGGGCGGACCCCAGGTCGTCCTGCCGCCCGGACGGCCGTGCACGCCGGCCTCGCCGATGAGCATGCCGCTCAGGGCTCTCAGCACCGCCCAGCCACGGGCGCGGCGCCGGGTCGCGCCGTCCGCGCCTGGCTGATAGGCGTCATGGAAGCGGCCGACGGCGCCGTCCGGCAGCAGTATCCACGCCGCGGCGAGGTCGCAGGCCGGGTCGCCCGCGCAGAGGTCGCCGAAGTCGATCACGCCGCAGATGGTGCCGTCCGCGGTGAGGACATTGGCCGGATGCAGATCGGCGTGAAGCCACAGCGCCGGGCCCGTCCACTCAGGCGCGGCGAGGGCGTCTTCCCAGACGGCGCGTACGGCGTCCGGGTCGGGGATCAGCCCCATCTCGGTGGCCGACGCCAGCTGCTGGGCGAACCCCTCGGCGCAGTCGGCCAGTGGACCCCCGCGGCCGCGGCCGGGCGGTGCTCCCTCGGGGGCGGGCCGGTGAAGAGCGGTCAGGAAGGCGGCCAAGGCCTCGGCCGCCTCCTCACCGCGTGTGACGGGGGCGCGGTCGGCCGGCGTTCCCGACACCCAGGTGGTGACGATCCAGGGCCGCGGAAACCGCTCAGAGGGCTCGCCGAGACGCTGCGGGACGGGGACCGGCAGGGGAAGACCCGGGGCGAGAGCGGGAAGCCAGGCATGCTCTTTGCGAAGCAGCGCATCCGCTGACAGCGTCGCCCAGGGCAGCCGTACGGCGAGGTCGTCGCCGAGCCGCCACAGCTGGTTGTCCCAGCCGAACGCGCCGAATCTCAAAGGGCGATCGACCAGGTCGGGGTGCTGATCGCACAGCAGATCCCGGACCAGCTCTGCGGTGATCTCGATGTCGGTGTGGGTCATGCCGAGCCACGCTATCCGGGCGGTGACCCGAAGTTCGTCACGACTTCCGGGAGTTGGGGTCGTCGGCAACGCTTCGTCGCTGGACGGAGTGTCCGGAGGTCGCGGCGAACACGGGCCTTGTCAGCGATGACGAGCGCGGCAGTGGTGGTGGGCCGTTCCGCTGTCGACTCCTTCCCGGATCCGGGTCATCGTTCGGCCGCCGGGTCGTCATGGGGTGCCGGGCAGACCGGTCGCGGACGGCAGCCGATCAGCGCCTCCTGCGCATGTGGATCGACTGTCAGACCTTCCTGGGAGGCTCCGCGCATGCAGATGACAGTGCAGCTGACGATCGACTGCTCCGATCCGCAGAGAATGGTGGCTTTCTGGGCCGAGGCCCTGGGCTACGTGCCTGAGCCTCCGCCGGGCGGGCACGCCGCGTGGCGTGCTCACTGGGGGGCGATGGGGGTGCCCGAGGCGGAGTTGCCGGCCGGTGCCGGGGACATTCCGGAGTCGAAGGTCGCCAAGAACCGGTGGCACTTCGACATGAAGGTCGGCGGGGGCCGTGACGTCCCACTGGACGTCCGCACACGGCGGGTCAAGGCAACGGTGAAACGGCTGCTCAAAGCCGGTGCCACCGTGCTGCGGACCAGGGATGAGCCGGACACGGGGTTCTGCGCCGCCGCCATGCAGGACCCCGAGGGCAACGAATTCGACGTCGTCTGAGGGCCGTTGCGACTGCGCAGGCACAGCCATTCGTTCACGGCTGCGACCAGCACAGTCGCCTTGTACCGGATGGAGAGCTTGTCCCTACGGTCCGGCGCGGGTACGCGGCACGGCTGCGTTGTCGAGTTCCCAGGGTGCGCCCATGGCTGAGCGCGGATCCTGCCCCCGAGCCGAGTCGCACCGTGTCGGACCGAAGCAGTCACGTGGAAGACGGCCACCGGTTGGCGGCTCGCTCCGCCGCGTCGGGCAGCGATGGGCGATCCGGACCAGTTGGGTCTCTTCGTCCACCGGCAGGTGGACCGTGCTGCCGACGGATCGCAAACCAGTGCCCAGCTCGACCGCCTCCCGGGCGAGCCAGAGCATGCGCCCCTCCAGCACGTCGCGCTTGCCTTCCACCTCCGCCTCGCCGAACAGGGGCATCGTCCAGTCGTCGGGCGTCAGGCCCAGCGCGCCGTTCTCCTCGGCGAGTTGCCGAGCCCTCGTGGCCTTTCCGGCTCCTGGCAGGTAGCGGTGGTTGCGCCGGAAGGAGTGGGCCTTCTCGCCGTCGAATCGGCCGGCGAATCGTCAGGTCTTGCGTACGGCGCCGGTGAAGCCGGCGATGAACAGGGTGGCGGACGCCCACGCCGCCAGCTGCAGCAGCCAGCCCGTGACGGTAAGGGTCTGCCCTGCGCGGGTGCCGGCAGGGGTGCACAGGTCCTGCGCCCCCGTCTTGACCACCGGCAGACCCAGATCCAGACCCACGCCGACCCGCTCCACGAAGCTGCAGGGCGTTGTGGGTGTGCTCGCGCGGGCGGTGTGCTGCAGGCCACCGCCCGGCCCGCCGAGGACGACCGTCAGCGCGACCGAGCCGGCGAGGACGGCGAACAACAGCAGGAGTGCTCGCCAGGGTTGATAACCGAAGCCGAGGGTCAGCCCGGTGAATCGGGCCCAGGCCCGGTCGCGCCGCCGAAGCCCGCCGCGGTCGATCTGGTCCCGCCGCTGCGCCATGAGGATGTCCCGCACCTCGCTGTCGTGACCGGCCGCCCGGTGGACGGCGGCCAGCTGTTGGTACGGCTGAGCGGAGTAGCCGGGCGTGTGGTCACGCAACAGCTCCAGCCATCGGGACAGCCCGACCGGCGCCGGCAGGCCCGCGTAAGTCAGCCCGTCGATGCCGACCAGGGCCCCCGTGGCCTGACCCGAACGGGTCACCCCGCTGATGTCCAGCCACAGCGAACCTTCGACCCGCACGCCGTTCAACGCGAGCACGGAGTCTCCGGCGCCGCTTGCCCGGAACCCTGCGCGGAGGAACACGGCTCGGTCGACCCGCAGACCGTCGGCGTGCAGGGCGGGACCGGACATGTTCTCCAGCCGCGCCCCGTCGCAATCCAGCAGACCGAGGTGGGCATCGACCAGCTGGACCGCGCCGGTTGCCCGGAACCCTGCGCGGAGGAACACGGCTCGGTCGACCCGCAGACCGTCGGCGTGCAGGGCGGGACCGGACATGTTCTCCAGCCGCGCCCCGTCG
>NZ_JBFBBE010000080.1:0-8508 GCF_040682555.1 Streptomyces sp. NPDC051172 | reverse complement strand
TCGCATGCCAGCCGACCGAGATGGGCGTAGGCGAGCCTGACCGCGCCCTGTTCGCCGACGCCGGTGGCCCAGAACCCGTCGCGGAGGAACACGCTGTGATCGACCCGCAGAAACTCGGCGTGCAGGGCGGGACCGGACGTGTTCTCCAGCCGCGCCCCGTCGCAATCCAGCAGACCGAGGTGGGCGCCGAGGAACCGGACCGCGCCGGAAGGTGTGTCGGCGTCGGCAACCGCTCCGCGCATCGTCATCGTCGGCGCGGTGAAGCGTGCGGCGTCAACCGGTGGGTCGTGCGAACCCGCGGGGTGCCCGAACAAGGAACCGTCCAGCACGAGGCCGGGCAGCCGGCTGTCGCACAGGTTCAGACCGTCGGGGACGAAGCAGTCGACCAGCTCGACCCGAAGATCGCTGGTGATGTTCGCCAGGTCGACGCGGCCGGTGATGCGCGCTCCGCGCAGCCGCAGCCCGTGCGGGTCCGCCTCGATGTCCCGGCAGCCGCGGACCAGGTCACGGATCAACGCCGCCGGGACGGTGCGGGCGCCGTCCCAGGACCGCATCGCGGCCTCGTCGACCGGCCCGTCACCGACCAGGTCCAGCATCTCGCCGTCGCGGACCGCATCGAGCAGGCTCCGCTCCAACCAATCGGCTGTCACACGAGCATGATCGCCTGCCCCATCGCACGACGACAAGCACGCCGACACGAGGGACCGTTGAGCTCGCCGGGTCGACTTGTGATCGCCGCCCACATGATCAGCGCCTCGCTCACCTCAGGCAGACGTTCGCGCTCGCGGCAGTGCCGTCGGGCCCTCGTGATCCACGCCCAACCGTGTTCGACGGCCCATCTGCGCGGGAGCACGACGAAGCCCTTGGCTTCCGGCGGGCGCCGCACCGTCTTGAGGGTGATGTCGAGGTACTCCTTCGCCCAGGGCACCGGACCGTTCTTGGCATGGACGCAGTCGGCCCAGACGATGGCGATCCGGATACAGAAGGGCCAGGCGGAACAGCAACTCCCGTGCCGCGAACGAGCCCCGGGCATCGGCCGGAGTAACCATGACGAACAGGACGAGGCTGCGATGGTCGCAGATCATGTGCCGCTTCCGACCATTGATCAATTTCCCGCCGTCCCACCCGCGCGTCGCCCGGCTGACGGTCTCGGACGCCTTGACGGACTGCGATTCCGCAATCACTGAGGCAGCCTGGAGCGACTTGCCCGCGGCGCGGCCCGCGACTCCAACGGGCGTCGCACCGGACAGCACCGCTGTAGCGGCGGTCCGACGAGTTCTTGAGTCGGTTGGTCGCGCACTCGACGGCATGAGGCTCGCCGCCCTGGTATGGGCTGGTGCAGCGGGCTCCACGGCGGCGCAGGTAGGCGCGGAACCTGCGGGGCGAGTCGCCGTGATCGCCGAGCTCGTCATCAGCCGATCGGTGAGCGACTGTTTGTCCTACGCGCCCGAAACGGCCGCCCGCATCCGCCCTCGCGCTGAAAACAGGTGCCCGGTGCCAAGCACATCTTGCGTCGTGCGGCCATGCGGCGCTCAGTGCTGCCACGCATCCGGGCCGCCGCCCCGCCACTCGACCAGCCCGGATTCCCGCACCCACTCCTCTTCGGCGTCCTCCAGACCCGCGAGCCGCAGGAACTCGACGATGTCCAGCAGCCCGTATGCCATCCCGCGGAAATGGTCGCCCACACGGACCCTCCGGCCGCCGTCCTCGGCGGGCGGGTAGATCACGATGGGCTGTGCGTCGGCCATGGCACCAGGGTGCGCTGTGTGACGGCTGGGCGCATGTGGGGCGGTCGTGGCGCTCGATGGGCAGCTGCAGCCTGGGGCAGGCTTTTGTCTGCTGACCAAGGACGCCTACCACCGGCAGGTGGCCGAGCCGCCGGCTGCCGCGTGCCCGCTCCGCGAGCGCGGCTTTCGCCGATCGCCGTTGCCTACGACGCGACGGCCGCGGGCTACGGACGCCTCGATCGCCGCCCGCAAGACCCTGCTGGACGCCGTCCGCCCGATCGGGTCGGGAGGCTGATTGCGCCGAGGGCGCCTGGGGCTCGCCCTCCGTACCGTGTCGCCGCCCGGTTTCGCCGTCTGCTTGTCACGCTCGGAGCAACAGCGGCACCGCGGGACTCATCTCCCGCAAATAGAACAGCGATTCCCTCATTCGGCCCCTGCGTCGCTGCCATATTCGAAAGCCACTTCGGAGGTGGCTGTGACGCGAGAGGCGACAACATCCCGTGCCGGGGAGACGGCGACGCGCGTTCCCGACCGTACCGCCAGGCGCATCACCGAGCTGGAGGGCCGTAGGGTGCAGGCCATGTCCTCGGGCGGGCCGAGGCGGCGTGGGGAGTTCGGCGCCCGGGAGCGGATCGAACGGCTGCTGGACGCGGGGTCCTTCACCGAGACCGGCCTGTTCGTACGGGCGCGGCCCGCCGGGGACGGTGCCCGGCGTCCGTACGGCGACGGGGTGGTGACCGGGCACGGCACGGTCGACGGCCGTGCGGTGTGCGTGTTCGCGCAGGACTCCACGGTCTTCGGCGGCAGCATGGGTGAGGCCTTCGGTGAGAAGACCGTGGCGCTGATGGATCTCGCCCTGCGCATCGGCTGCCCGGTCGTCGGGCTCAACGACGGCGGCGGCGCGCGCATCCAGGAGGGCGTCGCCTCGCTCGCCCTCTACGCCGAGCTGGTGCGCCGCAATGTGCGGGCGTCCGGGGTGATCCCGCAGATCTCGGTCGTCCTGGGGCCGTGCGCCGGCGGGGCCGCCTACTCCCCCGCCATCACCGACTTCACCGTGATGGTCGACGGCGCCTCGCACATGTTCGTGACCGGGCCCGACGTCATCGAGGCGGTCACCGGCGAGCGGACCAGCGCCGAGGACCTGGGCGGCGCCCGCACCAGCAACGCGGTCAACGGCAACGCACACTTCCTCGCCGCCGACGAGCAGGACGCCTTCGACACCGTACGGGATCTGCTGTCGTATCTGCCTGCCAACAACCTGGAGCGGCCCCCGGAGTACGCGTCGGGACAGGTGCCCGGCGGGGCGTGGCTGGACGAGGTGGTGCCGGATCGGCTGGGGCAGGCCTACGACATGCGGGACATCCTGCGCGCGGTGGTCGACGACGGTGAACTCCTCGAAGTGCAGGAGCTGTTCGCGCCCAACATCATCTGTGCGCTGGCCCGGGTCGAGGGCCGGTCCGTCGGCGTCGTGGCCAATCAGCCGCTGCATGCCGCCGGGGTCCTCGACATCGACGCCTCCGAGAAGGCGGCGCGTTTCGTACGGTTCTGCGACGCGTTCGGCGTGCCCCTGCTGACCTTCGCCGATGTGCCGGGCTATCTCTCCGGGGTCCGCCAGGAGCAGGCCGGGATCATCCGGCGCGGCGCGAAGCTGCTGTACGCGTACGCCGAGGCGACCGTCCCGAAGGTCACCGTGGTGGTGCGCAAGGCGTACGGCGGCGGGTACGCGGTCATGGGCTCCAAGCACCTGGGCGCCGACATCAACCTCGCCTGGCCCACCGCCCGCATCGCCGTGATGGGCGCCGAGGGCGCGGTGGGCGTGCTGCACCGGCGGGAACTCGCTGCCGCCGACGACCCCGAGGCGCTGCGGGCCAGCCTGGTCGCCGCGTACGAAAGCACCCACGGGACGCCCTATCTGGCCGCCGAGCGCGGATACGTCGACGACGTCATCGCCCCGCGCGACACCCGCGCCCATGTCTGCCGTGCCCTGCGCGCGCTGCGCGGCAAGCGGGCCCCGATGCCGGAGCGCCGGCACGGCAACATCCCGCTCTGACCGGCGAGTTCACCTGCCCGCTGCGACTGCTGTGACCCGCAAGCCGTACCCCGCGACGTTTGGAGCCATGCCCCATGGACAGCCGCCGCCCCCCGCTCGCGCCCGTGTTCCGGAGTCTGCCGGAGTATGTGCGGCACTGGGCCGACACCACCCCCGACCGCCGGGCGTTCACCTTCGTCGACCATCCCGCCCCCGACTCGCGTGGCGTCCACCGCACGCTGACCTGGCGGCGCCTTGACCTGCGGGTGCGGGCGCTGGCCGCCCGGCTCGCGGAGGAGGCCGAGCCGGGCGCGCGGGTCGCGCTGCTGTGCCCGCAGGGCACGGAGTACGTCACCGCCTTCCTGGCGGCGCTCGCCGCCGGCCTGGCCGCCGTACCGCTGTATCCGCCCGGCCTGCCTGGGCACGCCGACCGGCTGGCGGCCGTGTTCGCCGACGCCCGTCCGGCGGTCGCCGTGACCACGAGCCGCGTCGTGGACGAGGTGCGGGACTTCTGTGACGGCACGGCGGTGCGGATCGTCGCCGCCGATCAGGTGCCCGACGCCGCCGCCGGAAACTGGCAGCCGGTCGTGCCGGACGCTGCGGAGATCGCCTATCTCCAGTACACCTCCGGCTCGACCCGCACCCCGGCGGGCGTGGAGATCACCCATGCCAACGTCGTCGCCAACGCCCGTCAGGCGCTGACCGCCTACGGCGCGGGCGCCCACCCGGTGACCTGTGTGGGCTGGCTGCCGCTGTACCACGACATGGGACTGGTCCTGAGTGTCGCCGCCCCGGTGGTGCGCGGCCTGCTGTCGGTGCTGATGGAGCCGGTCGCGTTCCTGCACGAGCCCGCGCGCTGGCTGCGGCTGCTGGCCGCGCATCCGCGTGCGCTGAGCGCCGCGCCCAACTTCGCCTACGACTACTGCGCCTCCGCCGTCACCGACGTGCAGAAGGCGGATCTGCGGCTGGACGGGATCGCTGCGCTGATCAACGGCAGTGAGCCGGTCCGCCCGGGCACGGTCGACCGCTTCCATGCCGCGTTCGCGGCACAAGGTCTGTCACCGGATGTCCACTGCCCGTCGTACGGTCTGGCCGAGGCCACCGTCTTCGTCAGCGCGGCCCGGCCCGGAGAGCCGCTGTGCCGGTTCGCGCTCGACCGTGACGCCCTCGCCTCCGGGAAGGCCCTGCCCGCGCGGCCCGAGGACTCCCGGGCGGTGCTGCTGGCGGGCTGCGGCACTCCGGCGGGCCAGCGAGTGCGCATCGTCGATCCCGCGTCCGGGGCCGTGATGTCCGAGGGCGAGGTCGGGGAGATCTGGGTGCAGGGCCCCAACGTCGGCCGCGGCTACTGGCATCAGGAGCGGCAGACCCGGCTCGTCTTCGGCGCCGAGTCCGACGCCTGGCCCGGCGGCTGGCTGCGTACGGGCGACCTGGGCACGGTGCTGGACGGGCAGTTGATCGTCACCGGCCGGCTCAAGGACCTCATCGTCGTCGACGGCCGCAACCACTATCCGCAGGACGTGGAGGCCACGGTCCAGGACGCACATCCGGCCGTGCGGCGAGACCGGCTGGCCGCCTTCGGCGTGCCGGGCGACGCGGGTGAGCAGGTGGTCGTGGTGGCCGAGCATGTACGGGGCACAAGCCTCGCCGGGATCGACGTACCGGCCCTCACACGCGCCGTACGCGCCGCCGTCTCGGACCGGCACGGACTGCGGCCGGCCGAGGTGGTCCTGGTCGCGCCGGGCGTGGTCCCCCGCACGTCCAGCGGCAAGGTGTCGCGGGCGCTGACCCGTCAGCGGTACCTGGAGGGCGCTTACACGGCGGAGGGTGCGCGATGAGAGCGGCCGACGAAGGTGCGATACGCCGGCTGACCGCGGAGCGGACAGCGGCGTGGACCGGTCCCGCCCCGACCAAGCCCCACACCTCCAGCGGCAGGGGTTCCCGAGAGCTGCGCCATCAGGGGTGTCTGGAGGGCATGTGCACGGCGGAGCGTGCGCGATGAGAGCCGTCGACGAAGGCGCGATACGCCGACTCATCGCCGAACGGGTGGCCGCCTGGACCGGATCCGCCCCCGAAGCCGTCCCGATGGACCGGCCGCTCGCCGACCTCGGCATGGCCTCGCGGGACGCGGTGGTCCTGACCGGGGAGCTGTCCCGGATTGCCGGGCGGGAGCTGCCGGCGACGCTGCTGTGGGAGGCGCCGACCGGCGACGCGCTGGTGGTCCGCCTGTGCACCAGCGAGGTGGAGGCCGTGGGCCGACCGGCCCCTGTCGCCGGCGACCTCGGTGAGCCCGTCGCCGTCATCGGGGTCGGCTGCCGACTGCCCGGGGGCGTGCACGGGCCGGGCGACTACTGGCAGCTGCTGAGCGAGGGCATCGACGCGATCCGCCGCGTGCCCGAGGACCGGTGGCGGGACTTCACCCACTTCCCGCCCGCCGACGCGCCCTCGTACGGCGGCTACCTCGACGACATCGCGGGCTTCGACGCCGACTTCTTCCGGACGACCCCGCGCGAGGCCGCGGTGATGGACCCGCAGCAGCGGATCCTCCTGGAGGTCGTCCACGAGACGCTCGACCACGCCGCCGTCCCGGCCGCCTCGCTCGCCGGCAGCGACACCGGAGTCTTCGTCGGTGTCTCGGCCCCCGAGTACGGCCGGCTCACCGGCGCCGACGTGAGCGCCGTCGACCCGTGGGCCCCTGCCGGTGCGGCGCTGAGCGTGACCGCGGGCCGGGTGGCGTATGTGCTGGACACCCGTGGGCCGAGCATGGCCGTCGACACCGCGTGTTCCTCCTCCCTGGTGGCCGTGCACCACGCGTGCGTCAGTCTGCGCACGGGCGAGAGTGGCGTGGCGATAGCCGCGGGCGTCAATGTGCTGCTCTCCCCCACCATCGGCGTCGCCTTCGAACGGGCCGGGGCGCTGGCCGCGGACGGGCGGTGCAAGCCGTTCTCGGCGGCGGCCGACGGCATCGGACGCGGCGAGGGCTGCGCGGCCGTGCTGTTGAAGCGGCTGTCCGACGCCGAACGCGACGGCGACCGCGTGCTCGCCGTCATCCGCGCCACGGCCGTCAACTCCGACGGCCGCTCCAACGGCCTCCTGGCCCCCAACCCCGTGAGCCAGCAAGCCCTGTTGGCGACCTCCTACGCACGGGCCGGACTCGACCCGGCCGGAGTCGACTACGTCGAGGCGCACGGCACCGGCACCCCGCTGGGCGACCCGATCGAGGCGGGCGCACTCGGCGCCGTCCTCGGTGCGGGCCGTGACCCCGACCAGCCGCTGCTGCTGGGCTCGGTCAAGGGCAACCTGGGCCATCTGGAGTCGGCCGCGGGTATCGCCGGGCTGGTCAAGACGGTGCTCGCGCTGCACCACGACGTCCTGCCGCCGTCCCTGCACTGCACGCAGGGCAGCTCTCTGGGCGACGCTCCGCTGCGGGTGGTGGCCGAGCCCGAGCCGTGGCCGCGCTACGGCGGCACGGCCACCGCCGGGGTCTCCGGGTTCGGCTTCGGCGGCACCAACGCCCATGCGGTGCTGGAGGAATGGCGGCCCGCCGTCCTGTCACCGCCGCCCGCCGAGGAACCCGCCGCCCGCCTCCATCTCCTCTCCGACGTCGACTCCGAGCGTCTGCGGGACACCGCCTCCCGGCTGGCCGACTGGCTCCGCACGTCCGAGGCAGGCGCCGCACGACCGGCCGACATCGCCCGCACACTCGCCGGGCGGGCCGGCCGGGGGCCGGTGCGGGCTGCCGTCGTCGCTGATCGCGGTGAACTCGCCGACGCGCTGGGCGCGTTGGCACAGGAACGTCCGCACGCACGGGTCCTGACCGGCGAGAGTGATCTCGTCGGGCGCGGACCGGTGTGGGTGTTCTCCGGCTACGGCAGTCAATGGGCCGGCATGGGGCGCCGGCTGCTGGCGGAGGAGCCCTCTTTCGTCTCCGCCGTGGAGAAGATCGACGCGCAGCTCGCCCCGGAGTGCGGGCTGTCCTTGTACGACCACTTGGTCTCCGGCGAGGGGCTGGAGTTGCTGGAGGTCGCCCAGCCGGTCCTGTTCGGCCTCCAGGTCGCACTCGCCGAGCTGTGGCGCTCCTACGGTGTGGAACCCGCCGCGGTGATCGGTCACTCCATGGGCGAGGTCGCCGCCGCGGTGTGCGCGGGTGCCCTGGATGTGCCTGACGCGGCGCGGGTCGTCGCCGTACGGGCCCGGCTGCTCGGTCGGCTGCGGGGCGGCGCCATGGCGGTCGTCGAGGTCGACGACGGTGAACTCGACGCCCTGCAAAGGGACTTCCCCGGCGTCCATGTCGCCGTCCACTCCTCCCCCGGCCAGAAGGTGGTCACCGGCGAGGAGGTTGCGGTGGCGCGGCTCGTGCGGCGGCTGGAGGAGGAAGGGCGAGCCGCTCGGGCCATGCGGGTGGTCGGCGCCGGCCACTCACCTCAAGTCGACGGCCTGTTACCGGAGTTGGTCGACTCACTGTCCGGCATCGAGAGCAGACGGCCGCGCATCCCCGTCTACTCCACCGTCCTCGACGATCCCCGCGGGGACTCCACCTTCGACGCCGGCCACTGGGCCGCGAACCTTCGGCGCCCCGTGCGTCTGGACCGGGCCGTCGCGGCTGCCGCGGCCGACGGTCACACCGCTTTCGTGGAGATCTCGCCGCACCCGGTGTTGACCCAAGGCCGGGAAGTTAAGGCTGGCTGGGGCGCTGTCCAGGCGCGGGTGGGCGTGCTGGCCCTGCGGTGAATGACGAACGGGACCGCTGGTAGA